>NZ_JBYCLC010000033.1:0-6325 GCF_057473685.1 Mycobacterium sp. TH-M116
AGTGTCCACACTTCGGGTGGGCTGGCTAACTGGCTAACTGCAGACCAAGTCGGTGTGGGCCCAGCTGTGACCGGTGCTATCGGTCCGGGACGTCCGTGTTGATCTCAGCACGGAACCGCCGGTACCGCTCGGCGTGACCGGGCCGGCGGCGTACCGTCAACCAGCCGACCGCCAAGACGGCGAACCACAGCGGGACCCACGCCAGGGCGACGGCGGTTCCCGGGTCGATGCACAGCGTCCCGACCACGAACGCGAAAAAGGCGAGCACTGCCCAGCACATCACCGCGCCGCCGGGCATCCTGTACACCGAGTCGGCGTGCCGCCCCGCGTGCCGGCGCCGGTAGACGAGATAGCTGACGACGATCAGCGCCCACACGAACATGAACAGCAACGACGCGACGACCGTCAAGAGGGTGAACGCGCCGATCACCGAACCGCCAACGTAGAGCAGGGGAACTGCGGCCAACATCAGCGCCGCCGTAGCCAGCAGCGCGCGCGCCGGCACGCCGTCTCGGCTGAGCCGGCCGAACGGCGCCGGGGCGCTTCCTTCGTCGGCCAGGCCGAAAAGCATCCGGCCCGTGGAGAACACGCCGGAATTCGCCGAGGATGCTGCCGCGGTGATCACGACGAAGTTGACGATCGACGCCGCGGTGGAAAGCCCGGCCAGTGAGAACATCATCACGAACGGCGATTCCCCGCTGGCGAAGTCCCGCCAGGGCACCACGGTGAGGATGGCCAGCAGTGCCCCGATATAGAAGATCGCCACCCGCAACGGAACAGCGTTGATCGCGCGGGGGAGGGTGCGGCGCGGGTTGACCGTCTCGGCCGCCGCGATACCGATCAGTTCGACCCCGACGAAGGCGAACGCGGCGATCTGGAATGCGCTGATCGCGCCAGTGAACCCGGTGGCGAAGAATCCGCCGTCGTTCCACAGGTTCTCGACGGTCGCGCGGTGGCCTTGCGGTGAAACATAATCCGTCGCCAGCAGGACGCCTCCGGCGACGATGAAGCAGACGATCACGGCGACCTTGACCAAGGCGAACCAGAACTCGATCTCCCCGAAGTTGCGGACGCCGGACAGGTTCACCACGAGGATCAGGCCGACCGTGAGCAACGCCGGCAACCACGCCGGCAACGCTGGCCACCAGAACTGGAAGTAGCCGGTGATCGCGACCACCTCCGCGGTGCCGGTGACGACCCAGGCCAACCAGTACGACCACCCCATGAAGAAGGCCGCCGCGGGTCCGAGTAAGTCGGCAGCGAAGTCGACGAACGACTTGTAGTTCAGGTTCGACAGCAGCAGTTCGCCCATCGCGCGCAGCACGAAGAACATGAAGAACCCGACGATGCCGTACACCAGCAGCACTGCCGGCCCGGCGTGGGAGATCGTTTTCGCCGACCCCAGGAACAAGCCGGTGCCGATTGCGCCGCCGATCGCGATCAGCTGGACGTGGCGGTTGGACAGCCCACGGTGCAGGTGCGGGACGGCCGCGTCGTCGTCGGGCATTAGCGGACGGTACCGGACTGGCTACGCGCGCCCGGTGACGAGCCGCGCGAGGACCGCTCCGGCGCGGCGGGCGGGATTTCCGGACCCGCGCGCCGCCGCTCGTCTTAGGCTGCACCCGGGGGCCGAACGGGAGGTGGGTTCGACATGGTTTCGCGAGCCGCCGCGGCAGCCGTTGCCGCCGGTGTCGCCGTCGCGGCAGTGGTCTGTTGGTCGACTGCGCCGGCGATCGCCGATCCACCGCCGACCGAGGTGATCATCACCGCAGCGGTGGGGCCCGACGGCCAGCCGCTCAACGGGTATCAGGAGACGCCGTCGCAGGGCAACGTCGCCACGGTCGACCAGTGCACCACGCCGTCGCCGTCGGCGGTGGCCGGCGACATCTATTACTGCTCGCCCAGCGCGGCCGATGCCGGCACCTGCTGGCCCGCAAAACCCGGGTCACTGCTGTGCATCGACAATCCGTGGGACATGCGCATGCACCGGGTGGGCTACGGCGGTCCGCTGCCGCCGGTGCAGCCCGTCGCGACGCCAGACCCGTTCGCCCTGGTTCTCGACGACGGCACCCGCTGCCTGTTGCGCAACGGGGGCGCGTGGGGAGGGCGGGACGACGGCTATGTCGGCGTGTACGGCTGCGGAGACCCCGGCGCCCACCTGGCGATTTTGTGGCTATCCAGCCAGGGCGCCGGAACCTGCATAGATCGCTCCGCGCCGGTGTGGGTGGTCAAGGTCGGCCAGGTGGGCACTTCGAGCACCCCGTTCCCGCCGCCGCAGACCCGCGCGGTGACGACCGTATGGTTTGCCGGTAGGTGAGCGTAGGGGGTGCTGCAGCTCCCGTGGAGCCCACGACAAGAGCCGACTGCCCGAGGCGGGGGCCCGGTAGCATCGTCTTGGGCGGCTGATCGGCTTTGCCGGCATGCCTGAAAAAGTGGGTCAATCCCCCCTGCCGCTCACTCTGACCGGAAGCGTGACATGCAACCACGAACTCTGATCCCCGCCGCCACGGCGGTCGCCTCAGCCGCCACAGCGAGCCTTTCCGATCGTGTGGCCACACAGTGAGGCCGGGCCAACCCGCTGCTCTTCTGCCCGCTGTGGTGCGCGTTCGCGACGCTGTTGGCCGGCCACGTGTGGTTTCTCAATCGAAGCTGAGGGAATGACAGCGTGATGAAACTGACCGAACTCGCCGAACAGGTCGCCGAATCGCTGGTTGCGGTCGTAGGTATCCGCCTGGGCACCGAGGAGCCCGCCTACACGCGCCAGGAGCTCACCGACACCGTCGAAATCCGGAACTACGGCTCGCGCATCGCCGCCCAAACGACGGTGCCGGGCGACCAGGAGCGCGCGCGCAATGTCGGTTTCCGCCGGCTTGCGCGTTACATCTTCGGCGGCAACCGCGGCGGCCAGGCAATTGCGATGACGGCGCCGGTGGGCCAGCATGCGACCGCGGGTCAGCAGATCGCGATGACCGCGCCAGTAGCCCAGACGGGCGACGACGGACGTGGCTGGGTGATCCGGTTCTTCATGCCGTCGACGTGGACCATGGACACCCTGCCCACGCCCAATGACGACCAGGTCCGTTTGGTGACCGTGCCGCCGCAGACGGTGGCTGTGCTGAAGTTCAGCGGTGACAGGAGCCCGCAGGCCGTTGCCGACCGTATCGCCGAGCTCAGAAACGTCCTGCGCAACAACGACATCGTTCCGATCGGCGGAGCCGATGCGTGGTTCTACGACCCTCCGTGGACGCTGCCGTGCCGGCGCCGCAACGAGGTGGCGATCCCTGTCGAGTCGTGATGGGACGCGACGTCGGCGCCTTCCCGGCGAAATCCGGGTCGAGCCCGGTAACGTGCGCTTCTACATTCCGTTGGTGCCGATGCTGCTGGTTCCGGTCGCGGCGACGTTGTTGCTCGCGGTCGTGCGGCACCGGTTCCGCTGTTGATCGGGGGAGATTTGATGAGTCGCCTGGGAGACGACAAAGTGGATGCCGGGCAGTTGACCGGCGTCTCGGAAACGGCCCTGCTGACCTTGTACGGCAGGGCCTACCAGGCCGGGCGGCCGGATGCGATCCTGGATGACCCGATGGCGATCGCGCTCGTCGAATCCATCGACTTCGACTTCGAGAAGTTCCGGCGCAGAGGCCAGGAGATGGCGCTGCGGTCTCTGGCGGTGGACCGGTGCGCAATCGAATATCTCTCGGCGCGGCCCCGGGCGACGGTCGTCGCCCTCGCGGAGGGCTTTCAGACCAGCTTCTGGCGCCTGGACAGCGCGCTGCCGGACGCACGATTCCGCTGGGTTTCGGTGGACTTGCCGCCGGTCATCGAACTGCGACAGCGCCTGTTGCCGCCCTCGGAGCGCATCACGTATCTGGCGCAGTCCGCGCTGGACTACAGCTGGATGGCCGAGATCGACGACGCCCACGGCGTGTTCATCACCGCCGAGGGTCTGCTGATGTACCTGCAACCGCACGAGTCGCTGGGCCTGATCGCCGAGTGCGCCAAGCGGTTTCCCGGCGGGCAGATGTTCTTCGACCTGCCGCCGACCCTGGTCAAGAAATTCGCGCCGCGGGGGATGCGGTCCTCCACGCGCTACCGGGTGCCGCCGATGCCGTTCAGCCTTTCGGTGCGTCAACTGGCGGATCTGGCCACCCGCATGTCCGGCGTCCGGGCGGTACATGATCTGCCGATGCCCGAGGGGCGGGGGTTGTTTTTCGGGAAGTTGTTCCCGGCGTTCTGGCGGTTTCCACCCTTGAAACCGTTCCGCGGCGCCTACACCGTGCTCGAGTTCGGCTGACTCACCACACGCGTATCCAGTCGACGAGCATGTCGGCGGGATAGGTGCCCGGCCCCGGGTCGCCGCCGCCGGAACCGGCGACGGCGAGGTTGAACACTGTGAACACCGTGTAGCCGGGCGCGTTGAACGGCCAGTCCGGCAGCGAACTCGCCGGCACGTCGAAGTAGGGCTGCGCGCCGTCGACGTAGTCCTTCCAGAACCGGATGCCGGCCTCGTCCCATTGGGTCCGCCACGTGTGCCAGGCGCTGTCGACGGCGATGCTGTGGGTCTTCCACTCGCCACCGTTGGCTTTCGCGTGCACCGTCGTGGCCGGGGGCCAGTTGCCGTTCCCGTACCACTCCATGACGTCGATCTCGCCTTCGTCCTGATTGCCCAGCCAGTAGGCGGGCCAGGCGCCCGGCGTCAGGCAGCTCAGCTTGATCCGCGCTTCCCAGGTGTGGCCGACGCCGCCCCGCCACAGGCTTTGTACCTTGCCGCTGTAGTACGTCGCGCCGTCTTTGGCGGCACGCAGGACCAGATTGGACTTGCCGTCGACGACGACGTTCTGCCGGTTGTCGCGGTACTGGCCGATGTTCTCGGGGCGCTCCCAGTAGGTCGGATCCTTGATGGTTTCGCGGGCACGCGCCACCGCCCACTTGGATGAATCGGGCGCCGATCCCGCCGGCCCGTCGAATTCGTCCTGGAAGACGTAGCTCCCGGACTGCCCGTGGGGCGCAGCCGGCGGCGGGAGGGGGCCTACCCCAGGGCCCCCGCGCAACCGGTCCGCGCGGGCCTCGGGATCGGGCAGCGCGGCGGCCAGCACGCCGATCCCGGTCGTCAGCATCATGCGGCGGCGGTCCATCTCCGGCATAAGCAAGCGACGATAACAGCACGAGTGGATCCCGGCCGTGCCGGCCAAGCCGCGATTGTGTCAGTGGTCGCCGTTATGTTCCTGATCGGTGGCCGAACCGACAATCGGCGGCCGCAGACACCGATTGTCGGCGAATTCATGGCAACTTCTCATGCTGAGGGGTGGTTTGGTCTCAGGGTTGGCCGGGCATCCTGAAATCACGAAACAATAACCACACCTGCCCCACATCCCACAAGCCGAGTCGAATCGCTGAGGAAGGAGATTGACAATCGTGGCGAACGCATCAGAGGCGACGGTTATCTTCCTTGACTCCCACCCGGTGTGGATCGAGGCTCAGCGACATGCGCGCGAGCGTGATGAGGCGATGCTGCGCCATCCCGCCGCGCGGCGCCGACGAGGCGGCACCGCTTGGGGCAGCACGCGGGGACTTGGCAGTTTCGGCGGCTATTCCAGCTCCGATACACCGGCCTGAACCCGACCCTGGACCCGACGACGTCGCGGCCCGGATGTGGCGGCGCCGATGTCGAGCACACCGCCGCCCGCCGGGTCGGCAACCTCCACGACCGGGTCGTCGCAGTCGTCGAATTCCAGCCGTAATGCCCGCGACATGATCGCATGCATCACGTACATGGTGGTGGTGTAGGTGAATTCGAGGATCTCGGTGTCGGTGAACACCTCACGCAGTTGCTCGAACAGTTGCTCGGGAACTCGCCCATGTTGTCCGGCAAGACAATCCGTGTAGGCGAGCAACAGCCGTTCGGTGGGTTCGAAACAGTCGGCGGTCTGCCAGGAGGGTATGGCCGCGATCTTCTCCTCGGACAACCCCGCCGCCCGGCAGGCCTTGCAGTGCTGAGAGAAGACGAACTGGCTGCCGACCACCCAGCCGGCCCGTATCTGGCCCAGTTCGCGGTGATCCGGCCGGATGCTCACTTCCTCGCGGTAGAGGCGAAACCCGCGCACGGCATGGCGCAGGGCGGCGGGGGACTGGGCGAACACCGTCCACCAGTTGCCGGTGGTCCCGCCGACGGTCCCGGGTTCGGCCACCGGGTCACGGTCGCCGAACATAGCGTCGTACATCGTGAGGGTGAAGTCGTCGCTGACCTCAGCGCGGGCGATGGGTTCCAGGCGTGGCATAGGTGGCATTCAAGCACCTGGCGCACACCCGGGAACAGCTCAACCGATGA
>NZ_JBYCLC010000034.1:0-16167 GCF_057473685.1 Mycobacterium sp. TH-M116
GCGAATTCGGCGCGGACGTTATGGGCCACCAGCGCGTCGCCCCGGTTGCGGGCCGAGCTACGCAGCGGGTCGGTGGCCGCCACGTCGCCGACGGCGAACACACCCCGCTGACCGGCCGCGCGAAGTTCCGGCGTCACGCGCACGAACCCGTGCTCGTCGAGCAGTTCGGGCGGCAGCCAGCCGGTGTTGGGCCGCACCCGCCCGATCGCCCACAGCACCGCGGCGGCGCAAGCCGGAGGTTGCCCGGTGCTCCACCGGACCGGCTCGGCGGTGATCTCGTCGCCGGCGAAGCCGTCGGGAACCTCGGCGCGGTGTCCGGGATGCAGGCCGACGCCGAGTTCGGTCAGCCGGCCCAGGATGCGTCGCCAGGTCCGGGGGTGATACGCGGGTAGGGCCCGCTCGCCGGGAAAGTAGAGGTCGATGCGCTTGCCGGGCCACGTGGTCGCCATGTTGGCGGCGCTGCTGACCGCGGCGACGCCGCCGCCGACGACGATGACCGACCCCGCGGCCGCCAGCCGGGCGTGCGCGCCACGCAGGTCCGCCCCGATCTCGGCGGCCGACTGCAGCGTGGGCCGGCGCCAGAACCCGTTGGCCACCCCGGTGGCGATGACCAGCGCGTCGTACTCGACGGCGATCGGCGTGCCATCGACGCGTCGGCCCATGACCGTGCGGGCCGCCAGGTCCACTCCGGTCAGCGCGGCCTGAAGCGTGCGCACCGATTCCAGGCGACGGAACCGGTCGAACGGGATCCAGTAGTCGCGGGCCCAGTCCGCGGGGCGGGACAGCCGGACACCGAGTTCCTGACCGCTGACCAGGCCGGGTTTGACCGAGATCCCGGTGACGTCGGCGTGGCGGGAAAGGCGGATCGCGGCCAGCACACCGACGTCGCCCAGACCGGCGATCACGACGCGCCGGCGGTTCATGTCGCTGGGCGGTGCGGCGGCATCGGCATGAACCGCGACACCCGGTCGATGACGCGCTGGTAATCCGGCCGGCGTTGCAGGCTGCGCTGTTCCATCATCGGGATGCTTGCGCCCAGGAACATCGCCAGCATCGCCAGCGCACCGGCGAACAGCCACCACGCGTCCGTCGGCGCGGCCGCCACGCCGAACAACGCCAGGGCGACCCAGAAGCCGAACTCGCCGAAGTAGTTCGGATGCCTCGACCACCCCCACAGCCCGCCGTCCATCACATCGCCGGGCCGGCGGCTGCGCACGAACCGGTGCAGCTGCGCATCGGCGACGGACTCGAAGGTCACCGACGCCACACCGACCGCCAACGCGACCGCCGTGAGCCATCCGAGGTCACCGCCTCGACGCGTCACGCAGACGTAGACCGGCAGCATGCCCGCGAAGACCTGCAGGGTCGGGATGAGGTGTATGGCGACCAGATCGACGACGAATTCCCCTCTTCCGGCCCGCTGCCGGAACATCTGGTAGCGCCAGTCCTCATGGTGCAGTCCCGGGAATCCGTAGACCCAGTGGGCGGTCAGGCGCACGGCCCACACCAGGACGAGCGCCGCGACGAGCCAGCACCGCAGGTGATCCGTTCCCGCCCGGCTCCACCAGTAGAACGTCAGCAGCGGCGGGACGACGCTCCAGTAGGCGTCGTAGCAGCTCGAGTTGCGGCACCCGCGGCTGAAGGCGAACACCACCGCCGTGGCCAGGACGTCGGCCACGAGCGTGTCCGACCACAGCCGGCCCGTCGTCGGACCCCAGGCCAGCCAGGCGGCGGCGACCGCGAGCGCAACGACGTAGGCGAGACCGACGACGGCCAGCGACCGCGACTTCGTCGTCGCACTCATCGAAGCGACCAAACAGGCTCGCCGACAGCACAATTCATGCGTGCCCTCCTCGGCGCGACGCCGGGATGCTCGTACCGGCGGCCGCGATCGGCAAACTGTAACACGTTCTAGTGAGCCGTCCGGGGGCGTCGGCCGCTACATGACGACATGGCCGGCGTCGACGGGTATCGACACGCCCGTGACGTAGCGCGCCCGCGGGCCGACCAGCCACAGCACCGCGTCGGTGACGTCCTGCGGTTCGACCAGCGACGTGTCGGGCAGCAGGGTCTGGGACAGCGCGGGGTTGGGATTCTCCGTCATCTGTTTGACGACGAAATCGTTGAGGATCATCGGGGTCGCGACGCCGCCCGGATGTACCGAGTTGACCCGGATCTTGTGGGGTGCATACGCATTGGCCGCCGAGCGCATGAGCCCGACGACACCGTGCTTGGACGCGGCGTAGGCGAACATGGCGGCGCTGCCGTCCCCGCCCCGGCCGGTCAGGCCCTGCGACGAGCTGACCAGGACGACCGACCCGCCGCGGCCCTTGCGGACGATCGAAGGCACCGCGGCCACCAGCGTGTTCCACACGCCCTTGAGGTTGGTGTCGAGGATCGCGTCGAAAACCTGTTCGGCGCGCGTCCGGGCGTCGCCGATCGCCACCACGCCGGCGTTGGCGATGACGATGCCGATCTCGCCGAGTTCGTCGACGCCGGCGCGCACCCCGGCCTCCAGCTGTTCGAGGTCGCGGACGTCGGCGACGACGGGCACCGCCCTGCCGCCCGCAGCCCGGACCAGCCGCACCGTCTCGTCGAGATCGGCTTTGGTGGCCAGCGGGTAGGGGATCGCGTCGATGTCGGCGCACAGGTCGACGGCGATGATGTCGGCGCCCTGCCCGGCCAGCGCCACGGCGTGGCTGCGTCCCTGGCCGCGCCCCGCCCCGGTGACGACGGCGACGGTGTTCGCGAGTTCCCGCTCGGATTCACCCACGGCTAGACCTCCATCGTTGTGCCGGTTGCCTTTTCGGCGAAGGCCACCAGGCGGGCGGCCGTGTCGTAGTCGCACGCCAGCTCCGAGCGGCCGATCAGGACGGGGCCGCCGCGCAGGCCGAACCGGCCGCTGACCCCGACGTAGCTGCCCGGCGGCACCGGCTCGCTGATGCAGTACAGGGTGGGCGCCGCCCCTTGGTCGATGTCGTTGCCCAGCCGGTCGGCCAGCGCCTTGACGCTGCGGTGCGCCAGCGTCATCAGCGGGGAGTCCGACAGGTGCGACAGGTTCGAGGCCACCCAGCCCGGGTGGGTGAGCTGGGTGACGACCGGCGATGCGGCGGCGCGCAGCCGGCGGTCCAGCTCGAGCCCCCACAGCATGACCGCGAGCTTGGACTGCGCGTAGGCGCCCAGCCTGGACCAGCCGTGGCGCAGCTGCAGGTCGTCGAGCCGCAGCGTCGCCGTGCGGTGCGCGTCGGAGCCGACGTTGATGATCTGCGAGCGCACCCGCGGCAACAGCAGGTTGGTCAGGGCGAACGGCCCGAGCAGGTTGGTGGCCAGCGTCGTCTCGAATCCGTCGACGGTCTCGGTGCGGTGGTCGGTCAGGGTGCCGGCGTTGTTGACCAGGATGTCGACATGCCCGTCGAACAGGCCGTCGATCAGGCCGGGGAACGCGCGCACCGACGACAGGTCGGCGAGGTCGAGCTCGACCACCGAGGTCGAGCCGCCGACCGCAGATATTTCCGTCGCGCGTTGCGCACCGAGTTCGGTGTTGCGTACGGCCAGGATCACGTGGGCGCCGGCCTTGGCCAGGGCGCGTGTCGTGCCCAGGCCCACGCCGTTGGTCGCGCCGGTCACGATCACCCGTTTGCCGGTCAAGTCGCCGAGCCGGCCCGGCGTCCATGGTGCTGCCACGGGATCAGAGTAATGGTTGGTTCTATGAAAGTAAGGCCGGCTCTGCCACGATGGTCTGCGACGGTCGCCAGGCAGGAGTGAGTCCGAACGTGAGTGACAGCGGCATTGAGATCGCCAACCTGATTTATCGCTACGCCGAGCTGCTCGACGCCGGCGACCTCGACGCCGTCGCGGGCCTCTTCGCCCACGGCCGCATCTGCGGGGTCGAGAACGGCCCGCCCGAGACGGTGTTCACCGGATCGGCTGCGGTGCGGAAGATGTATGAGATGGCGACCCGCATCTACTCCGACGGCACCCCGAAGACCAAACACAACACCACCAACGTTCAACTGCACATCGACGAAGCCGGGGGCACCGCCCGCAGCACCTCCTACTACTGCGTCACCCAGGCCACCCCCGAACTGCCGCTGCAGGTCATCGTGACCGGGCACTATCACGACACCTTTCATCGCCTCGAGGGTGTGTGGTGGTTCGACACGCGCACGATGTTCGTCGACCAGGTCGGCGACGTCAGCCGGCACCTGAAGTTCTGAGCGCGTGCCTCTTCCGGGCGCGTTCGACGCCGCCGGCATCCTGGCCGACGCGCAGCGCAAAGAGGCCCTGACCGACTGGGGCCCGGGGGATTTCGCACGCCCGCTGGGCGCGCTGCTGGCCGACTACGCCCATGCCGTTTCCCGAGCCGACCTCAACGCCGTCGGGGCCCACATCCTGCGGTCGGGAATCGTGCACAGCCTGCGCATGCGGCTGCGCGCCCAGGAATGGATCCGCCGCCATCCCGAGATCCTCGACGAGCGGGTGGCCGCGCCCGTCGTCGTGGTGGGCATGATGCGCAGCGGCACCACGCTGCTGCAGCGCCTCTTGGCCGCCGACCCGCGTTTTCACTGCGCTTACGGCTGGGAGGTCGTCGAGGTCGCGCCGCGCCTCGACCACCGGTTCTGCGGTGCCGATCCGCGCATCGCGGTGGCCGAAGCCCGGGAGGCCAAGTCGCGCGAACTGGCGCCGGAGCTGTTCGCCATCCACCCGATGTACGCACGCGAGGCCGAGGAGGAGATCGTCTTCCTGGCCGACGCGTTCCTGTCGCACGTGCCCGAATCCGGGGCGCACCTGCCGGTCTACCGGTCGTGGATCGACGGGCAGGATTTCACGCCCGCCTACGACTACCTGTACCGCATGCTGCAGTTCCTGCAGTGGCAGAAGCGGCGGACCGGCGTGACCGGTGAGCGCTGGGTGCTCAAGTCGCCGGCGCATCTGGGCTATCTCGACCTGCTGCGCGCCCGTTTTCCGGACCTGCACATCGTGCACATGCACCGAGACCCACGCGCCACGATCGCGTCGGGGGCCGGCCTGAACGCGACGCTGCACGCGATGCACGCCGATTCGGTTGACCTGCACCGGGTGGGTGCGCAATGGTTGCAGCGGATGGGCTGGACCAACGACCGTGCGATGGCGGTCCGCGACAGCTGGGGTGACCGCGAAACCGGAAAAGCCGCGTGCGTCACCGACATCGCGTTCGACGACGCCGTGGCCGACCCGCTCGGCCAGGTCGCCCGCGTCTACGACGCCGTCGGGCTGCCGCTGACCGCCGAGGCGGAGACCGCGATGCGGCGCTGGCTGGCCGAGCGTCCCCGCGAGGCGCCGCGACCGCCCTACGGCCTGGAAAAGTACGGCCTTTGCCCCGAACAGGTCGACGAACGGTTCACGTTGTACAACAAGAGATTTCGCTATCGGCGAGGAGAGATGCATGCCTGACGACCCCGTCGCGACAGCGTCCCAGCACGAGCAGGAGCTGGCGGCGCTGGAGCTGATCGAGCATCCAGAGGTCAAGGCGGCCTACCGCACCGTGGGACAGAACTGGCTGGGCCGGGCCAAGGCGTCCGACGCCATGCGGGAGCGGTTCGACGACGCCTTCGCCGAGGTGATGTTCTCCGCGGCGATCTGGTCCTCCAACCAGGACACGCTGCGGCCCAAGGTCAGCTGCATCACCCGGCTGGCCCACCCCGTGGACGGCCGCCGCATCCCCGGATCACGCTGGGGCATCGACAATCCCGACAGCGTGTACCGAGTGATCCCGATATCCGGCGAGGAGCGCTACGAGATCCACGGCCGGGTCGGCCAGCACCGCATGACCGAGAACTACTTCACGCTCTGGGACGCCCACATGGGCACCGTCGCCGTGCTCAACGGGCGGACCATGCAGGTGGACTCCGACGGCAGCTTCACCATCACCGTCGACGCACGGCCCGCCGGCGGGCGGCCCAACCACGTGCAGACGTCGCCCGCGGCACACGAGTTCTACATCCGCGACGTGCTGTTGGACTGGGGGCGTGACGACCCCAACCATCTGAGCGTCGAGCGACTCGGCGGCCCGCCGGTGACCCCGGCCCGCACGCTCGACGAGCAGGCCGAGGCGACCGCGGCCATGATGGCGTACTTCGCCGACTTCACCGGCAAGCTCAGCCACGGCGTGTACAAGATGGCGCCCAACCATTTCAACCTCGCGTGGTCGGCCGACAAGGTCGGTGCGATGCGCAACCAGGTGTACGTCATGGGCCGCTTCGATCTCGGCCCCGACGAGGCCTTCGTCGTCGACCTCGCCGACGGCGGCGCCGAATACTTCACGGTGCCGCTGAGCAACATCTGGGGCACCACGCTGGACATCGTGGACCGCACCGGCAGCCTGAACAAGGCGCAGTCGGTAGCCAACGAGGACGGCAGCTACACCTACGTGATCGCACCGGCCGATCCCGGCGTCGCGAACTGGATCGACTCCGACGGGCTGCGCGAGGGCATCCTGACGCTGCGGATGGCCGAATTCGGCGAAGCGGGCCCGCGGGAGACCCTGGGCGCGCGCGGCCGGGTCGTCACGCTGGACCGCCTCGATGCGGAGGTGCCGGCTCTGCCCCGGGTGAGCCCGCAGCAGCGGGCGGCACAGCTCGCCGAGCGGCGCGCGGCGTATCTGCGTCGCCTGCCGGAAGGGACGGCCTAGAGATGGCGCGCTGGCTGATCACCGGGTGTTCCACCGGTTTCGGGCGCGAGATCGCCCGCGCGGCGCTGGCCGAGGGCCACAGCGTGGTGGTGACCGCGCGCCGGGCCGAGTCGGTGGCCGATCTCGTCGACGAGTTCGGCGAGCGGGCACTGGCCGTCGCCTTGGACGTGACCGACCCGGCCCAGATCGCGGCGGCGGTCACCGCGGCCGACGAGGCGTTCGGCGGCATCGACGTCCTGGTCAACAACGCCGGTCACGGCTACCTGTCCGCGGTCGAGGAAGGCGAGGACGTCGAGGTCCGAAAGTTGTTCGACGTCAACTACTTCGGCGCCGTCGACATGATCAAGGCGGTGTTGCCGGCCATGCGTGCCCGCGGCTCGGGCCACATCGTCAACATCTCGTCGATGACCGGCCTGGTGGCCAACCCGCCCAACGCCTACTACTCGTCGACGAAGTTCGCGCTGGAGGCGCTGACCGAGGCGCTGGCCACCGAGGTGCGACCGTTGGGCATCAAGGTGACCGCCATCGAGCCGGGCGCCTTCCGCACCGATTGGGCGACGCGGTCGATGAAGGAGTCGGGCACCCCGATCGCCGACTACGCCGACGTGGCGGCGCGCAAAGACCTGATCAAACAGTTCGCCGACCATCTGCCCGGGGATCCGTGCAAGGTGGCCGAGGCGGTGCTGATGGTGACCGGACTCGACGAACCACCGCTGCGGCTGCTGCTCGGCCGCGACGTCCTCAAGGCGATGCGCGACAAGATCGCCGCGACGACGGCGTCGATCGACGAGTGGGAGTCGGTCACGAAAGATGTGAGCTTCCCGGGCTCGTGACCCGGCGCATCCGCGTTGCCGCGCGCGCCGGGTGATGCACAACCGGGCGCCGCGTCGACAACCGACGCGGCGGCGTTGATGCAGACAGCATGGTCTCCCGGTCAGCGGTCGATCCCGCGCGGGACACTGTCGGTCTCTACTACTGGAGCCCCTCCTACAGCCAGATCTATACAGAGCTGAAGAAGCTCGAGAGCTTGGGTTTGGTCACCTCACGCGTCGACCGCGACGAGGGCACCCACAGCCGCCGGCTCGACAAGATCACGCCGACCGGGATGGCGGCCGTGACGGACCGGACCAACAACGCCCCGGTGGACCCTCCGGTGCTCAAGCACAGTGTGCTGCTGCGGGTGACCTTCACCCGGCCGCGTCGTGAGCTGCGATGTAGCCGTACACCAGTCCCTGCGCGATCGTCGCACCCGCGCCCGGGTACGTCGTTCCGAACGCGTTGGCGGCGGTATTCCCGATCGCGTAGAGACCCGCAATGACGCCGCCGTCCTCGCGCAGCACCCGCGCCCGCTCGTCGGCCTTGAGCCCGCCGCAGGTGCCCAGGTCGCTGAGCACCATTTTCACAGCGTAGAACGGGTCTTTGACCAAGGGGCGAAGGTTCGGGTTCGGCGTCACAGTCGGGTCACCGTAGTACCGGTCATAGGCGCTGCGCCCCCGACTGAAGTCGAGATCTTCACCAGCAGAAGCATTGTCGTTGAAGCGGGTCATCGTCGCGGTGAACTCGGCCACCGGGACGTTGATTTGTGGGCCCAGCTCGGCAAGGCTTTCGGCCCGCACCGCGATGCCAGCGTCGTACCACGCCTGCGGGATCCGCATCCGCGGAAACAACTCAGCGCCAAAGACGTAGCTGTTGCGGTATTGCTGGTCGAAGATGATCCACATCGTTTCGACCGGAGTCCCCGCACGTTCCAGTTCGAGCAGTCGCTGGCCGAAGGACATGTAGTCCGTCGACTCATTGACGAAGCGGTGCCCGTCCTGGTCGACGATCAGGCAGCCGGGTAGTGACCGTTCGGCAAGCATGACCACCGGCGTTTTTCCGGGTAGCGGCGCAATGGCGGGGAACCACCATGCCTGATCCATCAAATCGATGTCGGCGCCGAGTTCTTGAGCCGCGCGGATCCCGTCGCCGGTGTTGCTCTCGGCTCCCAGGCTCAGGTTGGCGCCCAGTGATTCGGACTGAAATTTCCATCGCATATCCATGCTGTGGTCGAAGCCGCCGGTGGCCAGCACCACCCCGCGCCGGGCGGTGATGGTGAGTTCGCGGCCGGCGTGGTCCACGATCGCGCCGCTGACACGGTCGGAATCGCCGGCGAGGCGCAGCAGCGTGGTGTCGGTCCACACCGGGATGCCCGCTCGCAGCACGCCCGCGAGCAGACCGGCCGTCAGCCCCTGGCCGCCTGCCGCGTAGTGGCGGCCCACCAGCAGGCCGGCCACGCCTTGGGCCAATCGCTTGGCGATCGTCGGGATGCCCTTACGTGGCACCCGGGCCATCAGGTTCATCCAGCGGTAGTCGGCACCCGTCGTCGGAATTGGGACGGCGGCCTCCATGACGCCGGGCCGCAGCCGGGCGCGGTATTCGCCGAGGATCGAGGTATTCAGCGGCCGGCATTCGCAGGTACGCCCGGCCGCGCTACCGCCCGGAGCCTCGGGGTGGTAGTCGGAGTAGTCGCGTGCCCAGAAAAGTCGCAGCGGCGTGGTGCGGGCCAGCATCTCGACGGTCGCGGACAGGTGTGTCAGAAAACCCGCGGAACGCTGCGGGGGTGCCGAGCCGGCAACCACGGATTCGAGGTACCGGGCAGCCCGCTCGCCGGTGTCGTTTGCGCCGGCCTCCTGCAGCACCGGGCCGGCGGGCAGCCACAGCGCACCGCCGGAGCGGGCGGTCGAGCCGCCCACACATGACGATTTCTCGATGATCAACACCGACAGGCCCAGCTCATGGGCCGCCAGCGCCGCCGCCATGCCGGTGCCCGAGCCGACAACCAGTAGGTCAACGCAGGTGTCGGTCACCGGTAGGCCGGCGGGAATCGTCGTGCTGTGCGCGGTCACGAATGAAACGGTAGGCCGGGGCGCCGCGGCAAAGGAAGAGCCTTCCTGATGAGTGGAACAACAGGCCACCACAAACGCCGTTAGAGGGGTTGAATGGCCGTTATGACGTCGCAGTCTGAATCCGACCAAATCCGAGTCATCGAAGCGGATGCCGCGCCGGCGCGCTTCGCCCGCGGCTGGCACTGTTTGGGTCTGATCCGGGAGTTCGGTGACGGCAAGCCGCATACCGTCAACGCCTTTGGACACAAGCTCGTGGTTTTCCGCGGCGCCGACGGCAGGGTGAATGTGCTCGACGGCTACTGCCGCCACATGGGCGGTGACCTGTCCCGGGGTGAGGTCAAGGGCAACGAGATCGCATGCCCGTTCCACGATTGGCGCTGGGGAGGTGACGGACGTTGCAAGCACGTGCCGTACAGCAGGCGCACCCCCAGGCTTGCCCGCACCCAGTCGTGGAGCACCCTGCAACAGGACGGAATGTTGTTCGTCTGGAACGACCCCGAACGTAATCCACCCCCGCCGGAGGTGACGATCCCGCGCATCGAGGGTGCCACGAGCGACGAGTGGACGGACTGGCACTGGTACACCACCGTGGTCACCACCAACTGCCGCGAAATCATCGACAACGTCGTGGACATGGCGCACTTCTTCTACATTCACGGCTCATTGCCCACGTACTTCAAGAACATCTTCGAAGGGCACGTGGCGACGCAGTACATGAACAGTGCGGGCCGTCCGGATCTCGGCGGCACCGAGGGTGCGCAGATGCTCGGTACCACCTCGGTGGCCTCGTACTGGGGTCCGTCCTTCATGATCGACGATCTGACCTATCACTACGCGGACGCCGATCACCACACGGTACTCATCAACTGCCACTATCCGATTGATACCAATTCCTTTGTGCTGCAATACGGGATCATCGTCAAGAAGTCGGCCACGCTGCCCGACGACCTCGCGATGCAGACCGCCGTCGGCCTCGGCGACTTCGTCAAGCTGGGCTTCGAACAGGACGTGCAGATCTGGCGGAACAAGGCGCGCATCGACAATCCGCTGTTGGTCGAGGAGGACGGGCCGGTCTACCAGCTGCGTCGCTGGTACCAGCAGTTCTACGTCGACGTCGCCGACGTAGAACCGGATATGGTGGACCGCTTCGAGTTCGAGTTGGACACCACCCGGCCCTACGAGGCGTGGATGAAAGAGGTCGAGGCGAATATGGCCGCCCAGCCGGCCACCACCGGCTCGGTGTGACGAGGTTGGCTGCGTCCGACAGGATCGACGATCGGCTCGACGACATGCTCCAGGCCGAATAGTGGCCGCGTGGTCTGACGACATGACGATGAGCATTGTGTCCTTCAGGCGTGCGTGTCCCTCAGGCGTGCGCGGACGCATGCTCGAGCCTTGCCGCTCCGTATCAGTCGCTGATCAGACTCCACAGTCCGCCGGCGCCGGCGTACAGTGCGGCGTCGGTCACCCGGTCGTCCCAGTACCGTATCGAGCCGAACTCCGAGCGCCACGCGAGCGCGGCTCTGGTGAACTCGTGCAACCGGTGCTCACGGGTGGTGCCGATGGCCCCGTGTACCTGGTGGGCGTTGCGCACCACCACGGAGGTCGCGTGGCCGGCACACGAGCGTGCGACGGCGACCAGGAAACCGAGATCTGGTCCCGACCATTGACTGGCCATCCCGGCGGTCAGCGCTGCCTCGGTCGTAGCCCGGGCGAGCGCCGCCTCGGTGGCGATGTCGGACACCAGGTGTTGCACGGCCTGGAATTTCGCCAGTGGGCGGCCGAACTGGACACGTGAGGTCGCATGCTCGACGCACAGCTGCAGAATCCGGTCCAAGGCGGCGCACACCTGAATCGCCCGCACCAGCCCCGACTTCAGCCCTAGCTCGGTGATGAGGGTAACGGGAATCGGCATCCCTTCCAGGCGGGCCAGATCGGCGGCCACCGTGTCTCGTGGTTCGCCGATCAGGTTGGCACCCGGGGTGATGGTGAGCATCTCGCGTGCGACGTCGGCGACGCGGTATTGGCCGTCGGCTCGCCACGCGACCACCACCCGGTCGGCCGCCGCGGCCCACGGCACCTCTGTCGCGGCGCCCTGTCTGTCGAGCACGCACACGGTCCGAACCGCATCGTCTGCGGGCACTCCGGTTGCGTCCAGTAGCCAGCATGCCAATAAATCATGCTCGGCCAACGGGATTCGAACTCCGTGGCTGACCGCGGCGGCCAGCAATGCGGCGGCTTCGTGCCATCCGGCCCCGCTACCGCCGTGCTGCTCGTCGCCGGTCAGCCGGACCAGGCCGAGCTCGTCGAGGTGCCGCCACAAGTCCGGATCCCGCTGGACCTTCGTGATGGGCGGATGCTGTTCACGGTGACCGGCGAAAACCGCATCCATCATGTCGATGAGTGCGCCGTCAACTGCGGGCCGGGGGCTCATCGCATGCCCAATCCGCGCGCGATCACGCCATGCAGCACCTCGTTGGTGCCGCCGCGCAGCGTAAAGCCGGGCCGCTGATCGACGGCCGCACGTACCAGGCCGGAGAACACCGAATCGGGGGAGTCCTGCAGGTCCGCGTAGTCCGCGATGTCGCCCTCGGTGGTGGTGCCCAGCACCTTGACCACCGCGGCGGGTAGGTCCGCGGGCTCGTGTCGTTCCAGCGCGCCGGCCACCGTGGTGGACATCTGGTGCAGGCCCGCGATGCGTGCCACCAGCCGCCCCAGATTCGGATCGCGCGGAACGGCGTTTGCGGCCATGCGATCGGCGCAGGCCGCCAACAGCGAGAAGGTGGACAAGAAGCGCTCGGGCCCGCTGCGTTCGAAAGCGAGCTCGGAGGTCACCTGGTGCCAGCCGTTGCCGATCTCACCGAACACCATGGCGTCGGGGACGAACGCCGCATCCAGGATCACCTCGTTGAAGTGGTGTGCTCCGTTCATCGACACGATCGGGCGGATCTCGACGCCGGGCCCGCGCAGGTTCACGATGAACTGGCTCAGCCCGGCGTGGCGATGAGCCGGGTCCATCGCCGCGGTGCGCGCCAAGACGATGAACGCGTGCGCCAGGTGAGCGCCCGACGTCCAGACTTTGGTGCCCGTCAGCGACCAGCCGCCGTCGACGGGCTCGGCCCTGGTGCGCACGCTGGCCAGATCCGAGCCCGAGTCGGGTTCGCTCATGCCGATGGCGAAGAAGCACTCGCCGCGAACGATCCGCGGAAGGAACTCCGACTTCTGGTGCTCGGTGCCGTATTTGAGCAGTGACGGCACGATCTGGCGATCGGCGATCCAGTGCGCGGCGACGGGCGCACCGGCGGCCAGCAATTCCTCGGTCACGACGAAGCGTTCCAGGAACGAGCGCCCGTGCCCGCCGTATTCGGACGGCACCGTCATCCCCAGCCAACCGCGCGCGGCCAGAGTGGCGGTGAATTTCTCATCCCACCCGGTCAGCCAGGCATCGACCGAGGGGGTGAACGCTCCGGCGGCCAGTTGGTCGGCGAGGAACTCGCGCACCTCGGTACGCAGGCCGTCGGTCGCTGCGGCGTCGACGCCGCCGGGCGGCACCAGGCGGGGGAGCGCCATCAGCGCGTCTTCCACGTGGCGATGCGCTGCTCGTGCTCGGCGGAGCGGTGGGCCAACGGCTGCATGGCCGCGGCCATCCCCAGAGTCGACTCCAGGGTTCCGCTGCGCGACTCCTGCAACAAGCGCTTGGCCATCCGCAACGCGTGTGGGGGGTTCTTGCTGATGCGCTCGGCGAGCGCGCGCGCCTGGGGGAGCAGATCGTCATGGGCCACCACGCGGCTGACCATGCCCCAATCCAGCGCGGTCGCCGCGTCGACGCGGTCGCCGGTGAACGTCATCTCGGCGGCGCGCGCATAGCCCACGGCCCGCGGCAGGAACCAGGTGCCACCGTCACCGGGGATGAGGCCGAGCTGGACGAAGCTCTCGGCGAACGACGCTCGCTCGGAAGCGATTCGGATGTCGCACATCATCGCCAAATCGCAGCCGGCGCCGACTGCCGCGCCATTGACCGCGGCGATCAGGGGCACTTCCAGCCGGGAAAGGGCCCGCGGGATCCGCTGGACTCCGTCGCTGTAGGCGTGGCGTTGCTCCAGGGCGTCCAGACCGAAGATTCCGTCACGATCGGCCATCTCCTTGACGTTGCCGCCCGCCGAGAAGATCTTCCCCTCCCCGGTGAGGATCACGGCGCGGATCGCCGTGTCGGCGTTGGCGGCGTCGACCGCAGCCTCGAATTCGGCGATGAACTCCGTGCCGGTGATCGCGTTGCCGACGTGCGGCAGGCTGATCGTCCATACCTGCGTCGGGCCCTCGTTGCAGACATTCAGCGAACTTCTCATGCGGGTAACTGTAGGGACTTGGCATGCGGATGCTCCTGGACGCCGGCGCGGCCGAGCTCGCGCACACGCGATGGCGCGCCCGATTCCGGCGCTGAACGAGCGCTTTTACGTCGGCGGGTCGGAGCGGCGCCACCGAGGAATTTGTGAGCGAAACGCCGCCTAGCGTGCAGGAATTTCGCCTTTGTGCCGCGGGCAATATGTGTCGATGCTGGCGCCGACGAAGTACCCGGAATGATATTCGGGCATACCGCTGCTCTCCAGGCTCGGCCACCAGATTGCCTGCCGAGCCGATTCATGTCGTTTTCCGCAGCGACCAGTCCGGCACTACGGACAACTTCCAGAAATATCTCGATACCGCCGGCGGCGACGCGTGGGGTAAGGGCGCCGGAAAGACTTTCAACGGCGGCGTCGGCGAGGGCGCCATGGGCAACGACGGCACCGCCGCGGCCGTCAAGCGCACGGAGGGTGCCGTCACCTACAACGAGTGGTCGTTCGCGCAGGCGCAGCAGCTGAACATGGCCAAGATCATCACGTCGGCCGGTCCGGATCCCGTCGCGATCAGCGCCGACTCGGTGGCGAAGACGATTGCCTCGGCAGGGTTCATCAATAAGGGCAATGACCTCGTTCTCGACACGATCTCGTTCTATCGGCAGACCCGCCCCGGTTCCTATCCGATCGTGCTGGCGACCTACGAAATTGTCTGCTCCACATATCCCGACTCCCAAGTCGGTAGGGCCGTGAAGGCTTTTCTCCAGAGCGCCATCAGCACAGGCCAGGACGGGTTGGCGGAGCACGGGTATGTCCCTATTCCGGATGCGTTCAAGACGAGGTTGTCGACTGCGGTCAACGCGGTTGCGTGATGGGACCGTGTCGTGTCCTCGCCTCGGCGTCTGTCGGCTCCTGCACGGGAGGGAACCCGCCGTCCAATTGTCCGAAGGATCTCGGCGATCCGCGGGTCGAGGCTCACGTGTACTGGACAGTCGGTCGCGGCGCGGCGTCGTTTTGCTGCGGCCGCTGGGGGAGCAACGGGCAGCGCGGCCACGCAGCCGAACCCGAGAAGCGCCTCTTCGCGATCGAAAGCCACACCGCGGGCGCGAACCTTGGCCAGCTCCGCCGTGGCTGGGGCTATTTCAGGCGCGGGCCGCCGAGCGGCCCGCGCGGCGGCCGTAGAAGCTGCCGTCGCCCAGCGAGATGCCGCTGGCATACCCCCAGGCGGCCAGCCCGGCCGTCGAGCGGCCCGCCGCGAACAGCCCCGGGATCGGGTCGCCGCTGACATGCAGCACCTCGGCATCGAGCGTGGTGCACATTCCGCCCAGCGTGAACCCGCCGGTGTTCTCCCGCAGGTCGATCGCCCCGACGGGGGAGCCGATCGGCCGCAGCCACTCGGGCTTCTTGTGCAGCAGTGGGTCCTCGCCGCGCGCGGCGCCGTCGTTGTAGGCGGCCACGGTGGCCTGCAACGAGCCCGGCGCCAGTCCCATGTCGCGTTCCAGGTCGGCGACGCTGTCGGCCACCCAGGTCGCCTCCCGCAGCATGAATTTCGGCGACCACGAGTTCATCGCCTCGTCCTGGGCCGCGCCGTCGATGATCAGGTAGGCGGTGTTGTCCTGCTGGTACAGCGTGAGCTGTCCGATCCTGCCGGGGTAGGTGTCCTCGGCGACGTAGCGCTGGCCGCGGCCGTTGACCAGGATGCCGCGCACCAGTTGCTGGGGGTCGATGAAGATCGCGACCTCCGTGGCATCCATGTGGGCCAGGTCGGCGCCGAGCGCCTGCGCCATCCGGATGCCCTGTCCGTCGTGCTGCTCGATGGAGGCGGCCGGGCGCCCGGCGATGCGCGGGGCGTACTGCGCGACCATCGCGTCGTTGTAGGCGAAGCTGCCCATAGCCAGCACGACCCCGCGGCGCGCCCGGACGTTGATCTCGGCGCCGTAGCGCCGCGCGCGGATCCCGGCTACCCTGCCGTCGGACTCGACGATCAGGCACCGCACCCGCACGTCGTAGAGTGCCCGTGCGCCTGCCGCGGTGGCCGACTCGACGAGCGGCTTCATCAGCATGTAGCCCGCGCTGGCCTCGCCCTGCTTCTTGTTCGACATCTGCGGCACATGCCCGCGCGGGGCGGGGGAGGCGATCGTGTTGAACGGGTAGGAGTTCTCGCCACCGCTGTACATCAGGCCCTGATCGCCCATCGGTTCCCAGCCGGGTTCGGAGAAGAACTCCGCCTTGAACGGCACACCGCAGTCGACGAGCCAGTCGAAGTGGGCGACGCTGC
>NZ_JBYCLC010000035.1:0-4071 GCF_057473685.1 Mycobacterium sp. TH-M116
TTGGTCAGGTCCGCCGCGCCGGCCACCGCCCAGTTGCGCGCCGCGATGTAGCTCGCCAGGGGTTGCACGGTGGCCAGAACTTCGTTGATCGACAAGGAGCGGTCCGCGCCCAGCAGCGCGAGGCTGACCACCGCGGTCGGCGTGACCGGCGTGGCCCGGTTGATGCGGTGCTCCACATCCAAGGCGATGCGTTCGATCTCGGTCCCGGTGCCCGACTCGTCGCCGCGCAGCTCCTCCAGACGCTTGCGCAGCGGCAGCGGCTCGCCGAAATCCAGGTACGCCCGGCCCAGCCGGTGACCCTGCTGGCGCGCGAGCCGAACCAGAAAGCGAAGGTCCTCGGGACGTTTGGCGGCCCCGTAGGCCTCGGTGGTCATGGCCTCGACCTCGTGCAACTGGTCATAGACGATGGACGTGGGAACCAGATACACCTCGGGGCCGTCGATTTCGTCGACGGCATCGGCAATGTAGCGCAGAATTCCGAACACCGGCGGTCGCAGCTTTCCGGTCCTGGTGCGTCCCCCTTCGATCGACCAGGTCAGGTTGGCGTGATTCTGCACCAGTTGCGCGGCGTAGGCCCGCAGCGCGAACCGGTAGACCGGGAGGTCTTTGGTCTGGCGGCGGATGAAGATCGCGCCGGTGTGCTTGGCCCATGCACCCATCGGGAAGAAGTTCAGATTGGCCCCGCCGAACGTCAGCGCCGGGGACAGGCGGCTGGCCATGATCACCTCGGGCAACAACATGCCGTCGAGGTAGGAACGATGCGAGAAGGCGAACGCCAGAGTCGCCTTGCGGTCCAGCCGGCGCAGCGCCGCGATCTGGTCCTCGTCGACGAGCACGTCGTAGGCGCGCATGAGCCAGCGGCTGAACCCGCGCCACGCTTGCACCGCGTGTTCATCCAGTGAAGCCGCCATCTCCCGCAGGTAGCCGGCGGCCTCGGCGCGTACGTCGTCAGGATCGCGTCCCAGCTCCGAGGCCAGCACGCCGAGCCGCCCGTCGTACCAGCGCGCGGCCAACAGCTGACTCACCTCGGTGGGGTCGGTTGCCAGTGGCGCGGTCGATTCGCCACGGATCCCGCTGCGCTGCAGGAGTTTCCGCACACCCACCCGGCCGAGTTCGCGTGCGGTCGTGGCCGCTCCCCCGCTCACGCCGGCTGCACCGTCTCGATGCGGGAGGGCTCGTGGACCTCAGGGGGCGGAGCGGACAGATAGAGTTCCTCGACCTCGGCCGCGTATTTCTCCATGATCGGCTTGCGCTTGAGTTTCATGGTCAGGGTGATCTCGTCGCCGCCCGGCTCCCACAGCGTCGGCAGGATACGGAAGCGCTTGACCTGCTCGACTCGCGACAATTTCGCATTGCCCTGCGCAACTCCCGCGGCGACCCGGGCGATGATCTCCGGGTGGGCGGCCAGCGCGGACGGTGAGGCGTCGAGCAGGCCGTGTTCGGCCGCGTAGGGGCCGACCGAGTCGGCGTCGAACACCAGCAGCGCGGTGTTGTAGGGCCGCCCGTCACCGATGGCGATCATCACTCCGATCATCGGACACGCGGCGAGAATGGTGTTCTCGATGTTGGCCGGCGACATGTTCTTTCCGGCCGCGTTGATGATCAGCTCCTTCTTGCGGTCGACCACCCGCAGGTAACCGTCCGCGTCGACGTCGATGATGTCGCCGGTGTGTAGCCACCCTTCGGCGTCGATCGCCTCGGCGGTCTTGGCCGGTTCCTTGCGATAGCCCTTCATCACCAGTGGACCGCGTACCAGGTACTCGCCGTCTTCGGCGATTTTGCCCTCCAGGCCGGGGAGCAGTTTGCCGACCGCACCCAGCCGCGCGTCACTCGGATGGCAGGTGCAGGCCACGCAGCTGAGCTCGGACATTCCCCACACCTCAGCGATGGGGATACCGATGCCGGCGAAGAACCCGAGCGTCTCCCGGGGGATCGGGGCCGCACCCGAAATCGCCCAGCGCAGCTCAGCGAAACCGATTCGCTCGCGCAGCGTGGACAGCACCAGCTCGTCAGCCCGTGCCCAGTCCGCCGCGAGGTCGCCGGACATGGGCTCACCGGCGAGTGCGGCGGCCGCGCGTGCGGCGGCCACCGACAGCGCCCATTGCAGGGCCCGCCGCGCGTCCTCGTCCGCTTCCTGATTGACGGCGAACTCGATTGCGGCCTTGAGCTTTTCCCACACCCGGGGCACCGCCCCCCAGATGGTCGGCCGCGCGTCGGGCAGCGCCGCGACAATGGCGCGGCCGTCGGACACGGCAGTGATTTGGGTGCCGAACATCTCTTGGAGGTAGAGGTTGCACATTCGGTCGGCGATGTGCGCCGAGGGCAGGAAAGAGGTCACCCGGTCCCCGAACCGGATCCCGAGCACCTCGTCGAGGGCATACCCCTCGAACAGCAGATTGGTGTGGGTCATCTCCACCCCCTTGGGGTTTCCCGTCGTCCCAGAGGTGTAGATAAGGGTGACGACGTCCTCGGGGCGCACGGCTCGCCATGCGGAGTCGAAGTCGAAGTCCGCGGGCGCAGCGGCGAACAACTCATTTACCGAGATGGTTCCGGCCGGCGCACCGTCGATACAGACGATGTGCTCGATGGACGCCCCGCTGGCGCGGATGCGCTCTACGTACTGCTCCTCGCAGATGACCACCTTGGTGGCCGCGTTGTCGAACAGGTACACCAGCTGCTCGGGGGGCAGCGTGTTGTAGACCGAGAATGACGTGGCGCCGGCGTGTTGGGCTCCCACTTCCAGGGGATAGAACTCGATCCGGTTGGCCATCATCAGCGACACCGTGTCGCCCCGCCTGACACCCAACCCCGCCAGGCCCGCGGCAACCCTGCGCACCTGGTCGGCATACTCCCGCCACGTCACTGTCCGGGTGTTGCCCGGCGTCCGCAGCGCGACGGCGCCCGGATCGATCGACGCGGTGCGCTGGAACGCCTCACACATGGTTGCCGGACGCTCGGTTGGCGTCATCTCGGTCCTCCTTGGCCGGCACACTATGGTCGACATCACAGTAGCGCCACGACATCGATCGTCGCCGCCGTCCGGATCACCGGTGATCGTCGGCGCCGGCGTGGCGGCTGAGCTCCGACGCGGCCTAACCGCCCAGACAACCCGGGCCGAGCAACTCCTTGAGGTCGCCCATCAACGCCGGCGATGTCGTCACCCGCAGCGACTGGTCCAACTCCAAAGTGGTGATGCGGTCCCCACTGATGAGCCGCAGGTGCACCTGCGAGGTTCCGGGATGACGCGCCAGCACCTGTTTGAGTGCGCTCACCTTGTCGACGGTGCACTGCCGGGTGGGCAGGCTGACCGACAGCGGCCGGTCCACCTGCGCGCTGGAGAAGTCGGGCACCACCAGTTCGTTGGCGATCAGGGCGATCCGGTCGTCGCGGATCGCCACCTTCGCGTTGACCAGCACCACCGCGTCGTCGGCGATGTCGGCGCCGTACGTGGAGTAGGCGTGCGGGAAGAACATCACCTCGATGCCACCCGTGAGATCCTCCAATTGCGCTGACGCCCAGGGCATCCCGTTCTTGTTCACCCGCCTGTTCACCGACGCGAGGATGCCGCCCACCCGTACCTGGGTCTCGTTGGGGACATCCCCGTCCAGGATGGCCGGGATCTGCGTGTCCACCTGGGCGGTCAGCAGGTGCGCAACCTTGTTCAGCGGATGCCCGGAGACGTACAGGCCCAGCATCTCCCGCTCGAGCGCCAGCTTGTGTTTGTCTTCCCACTCGTCCACGGGCACCTTGATGGTGAACACCGACTCGGTGCACCCGGTGTCGCCTCCGAACAGGTCGAATTGACCCATCGCCTCGGCCTTCTTGGTGCCCAGCACGGAGTCGACGGCGTCGGTGTGCACCAGGAACAGGCCCTTGCGGGCATGACCGAGCGAATCGAACGCGCCCGCCTTGATCAGCGACTCGGTGACTTTCTTGTTGCACGCCGCGATGTCGATCTTGTTCAGGTAGTCCGAAAAGTCGGTGAACTTCCCCTTCTCGCTGCGGGTCTTGATCAACGAACCGACCACGTTGGCGCCGACGTTGCGCACCGCGCCCAGCCCGAAGCGGATG
>NZ_JBYCLC010000036.1:0-12125 GCF_057473685.1 Mycobacterium sp. TH-M116
GGAGTTGGCCGCTCAAGGCGTTGTCGGGCCCGGATCACAGCAGCGGCTGATGGCCGCGGCCAGAAAGTACGCCTGCCCGGTTCAGTAGGTGACCCGCCGGGCGTCGGCCCATCAGCCGGGACCGGATCACCCCTGCAACCCGAGCGAACCACGCGACAGCACCTGCGCCGCGCAGCCCTACAAGCGCCACCGACACCACAGACCGGGTGCCGCTCAAACGGTGTTCAGCGCCTCTCAGCCGCTCTTGCGACGGAACTCCCGGCGGTTCTCCAGCGGCCCGTGCGTGCGCGGCTGCTTGCCGCCGCCGTCTTTGTGGGCGGACCCCCCGGACGCCTTGGCCATCTTGCGGTCGAGCGCTTCGCGGAACTTGCGCTTGTTCTCGTCCTCGGAGTCCTCCGACGCCGCATCTGGGGGTGATTTCTCTTCTCGCGGAGAGCTCGACTCAGACATACCGGCAGCTTAGACCCGCCGCCGCGGCTACCGCCTGCCCGGCGGCATGCCGTAGAGGTGAGAGATCGGCAGCGTCAGCAGGACCCGCCGGTCGGTGACCATCGCCTGCCGGTATTCCTCCCAGTCCGGGTGTTCGCCTGCGATGTTGCGGTACAAGGCAATCAGGGCCTCGACGGTGTCGTCGTCGGGCGCGGCGGCCGGGGGCGTCAGTTCCGCGGTGCCCTCGGCGACGGCATACGACCACCCGTCGTCGGCGTCGACCAGGAGCGACGCCCGCGGATCACGGCGCAGGTTGCGAGTCTTGGCCCGCGGCTCGGTGATCGACACCCGCAACACCACCTCGCGCGGATCGAAGTGATACTGCACATTGGACAGCTGGGGGCGTCCGTCCCGTTTGATCGTGGCCAGGACCCCGATGGAGTTCCCACTGATCACGGCCAGCAATTTGTCGTCGAAGACCTGACGTCCCATACCGAAAGACTACGTCGCAGGCACGCAGTTCTGGTTCGATGGGGCCATGCCCCGCTACGCGGCCTTCCTGCGCGGCGTCAACGTCGGCGGTGTCAACCTCGTGATGGCCGATGTGGCCGCCGCGTTGACCGACGCCGGATTCGCCGATGTGCGCACGATCCTGGCCGGCGGCAACGTGCTGCTGGACGCGGCGGAGGGCGTGGCTGTGGTGCGTGGGAAGGCCGAAGCCGGCCCGAGCGAGAAGATCGCCCGCGGTGACGGTGTCGTCTACTGGCAGGTCCCCAAGGGCTTCACCCTGGACAGCACGATCGGCAAGACGATGGAAAAGGCGCGGTACAAGCGGTACAAGTCGTCGACCACGACCCGCAACCTGCGCACGCTGACGAAAGTGCTGTGCCGAGAAGCCCTCCCCTAGCGCGCGTCCCGGTCCTCGGGCACGGCCTCGATGTAGCGCAGCGCCTCGGCCTTGCCCAGGCCCAGACCCCGGGCGACGTGGACGTACTCCCGCGCCGCGGCCGCCATCGCGGCGTCCGTCGGGTCGTAGCGGGCGATGAAAGTGCCGAAGCGGCCGCGGGTTTCGACGATCGCTGCGCTCTCCAGCTCGCGGTAGGCGCGGGCCACCGTGTTGACGGCCACCCCGAGCTGGCCGGCCAGCTCGCGGACGGTCGGCAGGCGGGTTCCCGGCGGCAGCGCACCTTCCCGGACGCCGTCGATCACCTGCGTCCTGAGCTGGTCGAACAAGGGCTTGCGCCCCTTGACGTCGACCCGCAGTCAGTCAGCCAGCTCCACGCCCCCAGTATCCACCCCATATATCCACCGCACGCCGACTATGTTGGGTGGGTGCGGGTAACGGTGCTCAGCGGCGCGGGGATCTCCGCGGAGAGCGGTGTGCCCACCTTCCGCGACGACAAGAACGGCCTGTGGGCCCGCTTCGACCCCTACGAGCTGTCCAGCGCCCAGGGGTGGCGCGACAACCCCGAGCGGGTCTGGGGCTGGTATCTGTGGCGCCACTACCTGGTGGCCAACGTCGCGCCCAACGCCGGACACCGCGCCATCGCCGCGTGGCAGGACTACGCCGAGGTCAGCGTGATCACCCAGAACGTCGACGACCTACACGAGCGGGCCGGCAGCACGGCGGTGCACCATCTGCACGGCAGCCTCTTCGAATTCCGTTGTGCCCATTGCGGAATCGCGTATACCGGCGCGCTGCCCGAAATGCCCGAGCCGGCGCTGGAGGTCGAGCCCCCGGTGTGTCACTGCGGCGGTCTGATCAGACCCGACATCGTGTGGTTCGGGGAGCAGCTGCCCGACGCGCCCTGGCAGCGCGCCGTGGAGGCCACCGAGTCCGCCGACGTGATGGTGGTCGTGGGAACCTCCGCCGTCGTCTACCCGGCGGCCGGGCTGGCCGACTTGGCGCTGTCGCGCGGCACCGCCGTCATCGAGGTCAACCCCGAGGTCACCCCGCTGTCCGCAAGCGCGACGATCAGCATCCGCGACACCGCGAGCCACGCTCTGCCGCAACTGCTGCAGCGATTACCCGCGCTGCTGCGTTAGCCAGCGCACCGGCGCCGAGCCTGCGCACAGAGCGCGATCTGTCCACAACGACGCGCGCTGAGCGCCGTCTCGGCGCGGTGACGTCGGCACGGTCGGCCAGTCTTCCGTCATGGACGAACCCTTCATCGGCAGCGACGCGGTCAACGCCGGAATCCTACGGCCGCACCAGCTGCGGTCGCGTTACCGCGCGGTGTTTCCCGACGTCTACGTGCCCCGCAATCAGCGACTCTCGCTGCAGCAACGGGCTGTCGCGGCGTGGCTGTGGTCGCACCGGCGGGGTGTGCTCGCCGGCACCACCGCGGCGGCGTGGCACGGCTCGATGTGGGTGGACGACCGCTGGCCCATCGAGTTGATCTGGTCGAACGCGCGGCCGCCACGCGGCATCCAGACTCACGACGTACGCCTTGCTTCGGGAGAATTCGACGTCGCTTCGGGCCTGCCGGTGACGACCCCGCAACGGACCGCGTTCGACATCGGACGCTCCAAACCGATGGGGACCGCGGTAACACAGCTGGATGCGCTCATGCGGGCCACCGGCGTGAAGGTTGTCGAGGTCGCCGAAATAGCCGACTCTCATCGCGGTGCCCGCGGGCGCAGGCACCTGGAAACGGCGCTGGGGCTCGTCGACGCGGGTTCGCAATCCCCGAAAGAGACGTGGCTGAGGCTCCTGCTGATCCACGCCGGACTTCCCCGCCCCACCACGCAGATCCCCGTGGTCACCGCCGGGGGCACCCGCACGTATCACCTCGACATGGGTTGGGCCGACTCGATGGTCGCCGTCGAGTACGACGGCGAGCAGCATCGCCTCGACCGGCGGCAATACACCAGGGACATCCGCCGCAGTGAAGACTTGGCGAGGCTGGGCTGGATCGTCATCCGAGTGGTCGTGACCGATCATCCCGCCGACGTCATCCGCAGGGTGCGCGCCGCGCTGCAATTCCGGGCACCGAGCCTGCGATAGCCGCACCGAGCCTGCGATAGCCGCACCGAGCCTGCGATACCCGCACCGAGCCTGCGATACCCGCACCGAGCCTGCGCACAGAGCGAAATTTGCCCGCCGAATGCGCGCTGAGCGCAGTCTCGGCGAAAAAGAAAAACGGGTCAGGGCCGGCGCGCCCGGCCCAGCGCCAGCTCAGACACCGGCAGCGGCACCCAGGCCGGTAGCGCGTCCTCCCGCCGGGCGGTGTCCACCTCGAATCCGGCCGCGACGATCTCGCGCTCGGTGTCGCGATGGGTGTGGCAGTTGCCGAACAGCCGCGGCCACACCGTCGCATCGGCAAAGCGCTGCAGCCGCCCCCGTATCCCGCCGCTGGCCACGTGCTCGAGGTAGCGCAGCTCGCCACCCGGCCGCAGCAGCGAGTACAGGCGCCCCAGCACGTCGGCGGGCTCTGCCACCGAGCACAACACCAGCGAGCACACCACCGCGTCGAACGGCTCACCGCCGGCGAAAGCCTCCACGGTGTCGCCGTGCACCACGACCCGAACCGGCACCACGTCCGCCGCGGCGCGGGCCTGGACCGTCAGCCGCTGCTCGGGTTCCACGGCGACCACCTCGTCGACCGACTCAGGGTAGTGCGGAAAGTTCGTCCCGATCCCCGCGCCGACTTCCAGTACCCGGCCCGTCAGGCCGGCCAGATTCTCCCGGCGCAGCTCCTTGATCGCCTCGACCTCGTGGGCGGCGATGTAGGGCCAGATCCGTGCGAAGAACGGGTTGTCGACCGCTGCCCCAGCTGATGCCCCCATGTGCGTCACCCTTCCCACGTCAGTCCACGCCACGCCACGCCACGCCACGCCACGCCACAACACAACACAACACAACACAACACGAATACCGACCATCGCTACGCTCACGATACGGGTCGCCGGCTACGCGATCGCGCCACGTCGCACGGGATCGTCGAAGATCCGGGCGGTCAGCAGCGCCTCGCGATCCACGGCGAGGTCGAACACGTGCCTAACCTACCCTCCGGTAAATTGCCACCATTTTCCGAATCACGACTCAAAGAATCCTTAATGGCGGCCCATACGCTCAGTGCCATGTGGATCGACGACTCGAGTGCCGACGTCATCAAAGCCGACTTCGAAGCTCTCTACCATGGCGACGTGCTGGTGGAAGGCGAGAACTCGGAGCAGTTCGAGGACTTCCAACCCCTCCCTACGGCAAGCTGACCGCCATGAGCGTGCTCGCACGGCTCTTGATGGCCGAACCTGCAATCACCCGGTGGTTCCGCCGATAGATGCGGACGTCTTTCCCAGATCGGCCCCCCGCCCTGCGGGGGGCTTTTTTCGTTTTTCCGTCGACCGTTTGTCCGTCGACCGTTTTTCCGTCGACCGGTTTTCTTGTCCGTGGACCGTTTTTCTGGCGACCCGAGGTTTCGCGGAGCTCGTCAGCGCGGCGCCATGCGGATGGCGCCGTCCAACCGGATGACCTCGCCGTTGAGCATCGGGTTCTCGATGATGTGCATCGCCAGCGCCCCGTACTCCTCGGGTTTCCCCAGCCGCGACGGGTGGGGCACTTGCTTGCCCAGCGACTCGCGGGCCGCTTCCGGCAGGCCGGCCAGCAGCGGGGTGTCGAAAAGGCCGGGGGCAATGGTGACCACCCGGATGAGGTGGCTGGCCAAATCACGCGCGATGGGCAACGTCATCCCCACCACGCCTCCCTTGGACGCCGAATAGGCGGCCTGGCCGATCTGCCCGTCGAACGCCGCCACCGAGGCGGTGTTGACGATGACCCCGCGCTCCTGGGTGTCCGGGGGGCCGACGGGCTCGGTCTTGGCGATCCGCTCGGCGGCCAGCCGCAGCACATTGAAGCTCCCGACCAGATTGATGTCGACGATCTTGCGGAACGCGTCCAGCGGGAATACGCCGTCCTTGCCCAGCACCCGAATCGCATTGCCGGTGCCGGCGCAGTTGACCACGATGCGCAGCGGACCCATCGCCTCGGCGATGTCCAGCGCGCTGGTCACGGCGACCTCGTCGGTGACGTCGGCCGGGGCGAAACGCGCCCGCGTGCCGAGTTGACGCACCATGTCCTCGCCCCGCAGATCCAGCACCACCACCTGCGCGCCGGCGTCCAGCAGGCGTTGGGTGGTCGCCAGGCCCAGGCCCGAGGCCCCGCCGGTGACGACGGCGACGGCGTCCTTGATCTCCATGCGAATCCTTCCGTATCCCAGCGGCCCGTATCCCAGCGGCCCGTATCCCAGCGGCGCGGTATGGCCAACCAACGTGTTGGTCGGCGACTATACCTACTCCGTACCTACTCCTTCGCCCAGTCCTTGAGAACGGCCTCGGCGTCGGCCACCGGCGCGGCCGCGCGCGGTGTCGCGGGCGCGGTGCGCGAGAATCGCGGCGCCGGCATGGGCTGCAGGCCGCCTCCTGGACCGTCACCGACCTCGTATAACGTGTTGCGCTCGGTGAGGTGCGGTTCGGTCTGCACCTCGCCGAACGCCAGCACCGGCGTCACGCAGGCATCCGATTCGGCGAACACCTTCGCCCAGTGATCCCGGTCGCGGCCGGCGATCGTCTCGGCCAACACCGCCCGCAACTCTTGCCAGCGGCTGACGTCGTTCTGCGCGGGCAGGTCCGCACCCTCCAGACCCAGTCCGGCCAGCAGGGCGGCGTAGAACTGGGGCTCGATGGCCCCGACGGCAACGTAGCGCCCGTCGGCGCATTCGTAGGTGTCGTAGTAGGGCGCGCCGCCGTCGAGCAGGTTGGTGCCGCGGGTGTCCGACCACATGCCCGAGGCGCGCATCTGCCACATCATCTGGACGAGCACGCTCGAGCCGTCGACCATCGCGGCGTCGACGACCTGGCCCTTGCCCGAACTCTGCCGCTCCCACAACGCCGACAGGATGCCGACCAGCAGGAACATCGACCCACCACCGAAGTCACCGACCAGGTTCAGCGGCGGCACCGGCCGCTCGCCGGCCCGGCCGATGGCGTGCAGGATGCCGTTGAGCGAGATGTAGTTGATGTCGTGCCCGGCCTGCTGGCTGCGCGGGCCGGTCTGCCCCCAGCCCGTCATCCGGGCGTAGACAAGCCTCTCGTTGACCTGCGCGCACTGCTCGGGCCCCAGGCCGAGCCGCTCCGTCACGCCGGGACGGTAACCCTCGATCAGGACATCGGCCTTCGCGACGAGTCGGAGCACCAGGTCTCGTCCCGCCTCGGACTTCAGGTCCGCGGTCACCACGCGCCGGTTACGCATCATGGCGTCTTTCGCGACATCGCCGGGACCGGACCCGCCCCTGGAGGGCCGGTCGATGCGCACCACGTCGGCGCCCAGGTCACCCAGGATCATCGCCGCATGAGGGCCGGGCCCGATGCCGGCCAACTCGACGACACGCAATCCACTCAGTGGTCCAGCCACGACGCACCGACCTTTCGTCCGCTCCGACGCCCGGCGGCCGGCGGTCAGGTCGAACTACCGGCCGTTGGCATCTTCGCAGCCGCCCTCGGGGGCCGCGCACCCCGGTCACCTAGGGTGGCTTCATGGAACCCGGCATCGACACACTGGCACCTGTCGCAGGCCTTGCCGTCGCGCTGTCCGGCGGCGTGCTGTCGGTCACGATCGACCGGCCCGAGAGCCTCAACTCGCTGACCACCCCGGTGCTGGCCGGGATCGCCGACGCGATGGAGCGCGCGGCCACCGATCCCCGGGTCAAGGTGGTGCGCCTGGGCGGTTCGGGCCGCGGCTTCTGTTCGGGTGCCGGCATGGGCGCCGAAGACCTGGCAGGCGCGGGCCCGGGAACCGAGGTTCTCGAGCAGGCGAACCGCGCCGTGCGGGCGATCATCGCGCTGCCACGGCCGGTCGTCGCCGTGGTGCACGGGCCGGCGGCCGGAGTCGGGGTGTCGCTGGCGCTGGCCTGCGATATCGTATTGGCTTGCGAGACAGCGTTTTTCATGCTCGCCTTCACGCGGATCGGACTGATGCCCGACGGCGGGGCGTCGGCGTTGGTCGCCGCGGCGATCGGGCGGGTCCGCGCTATGCGCATGGCGCTGCTGGCCGAGCGGTTGCCGGCCGCCGACGCATTGTCCTGGGGCCTGGTCTCGGCGGTGTACCCGGCGGACCAATTCGACGCCGAGGTCGACACGGTGGTCTCGAGGCTGCTGGCCGGTCCGGCCGTGGCCTTTGCCAAGACCAAGGATTCCATCAACGCCGCCACGCTGACCGAACTGGAGCCGACCCTGAAGCGTGAATCCGACGGGCAGGCCCTCCTGCTGCGGTCGCACGACTTCATCGAGGGTGCGACGGCCTTCCAGGAGCGCCGCACTGCTCAGTTCAGCGACCGCTGACCGCCACCGGAAGCGGCAATCCTTGGCTTCGTGAGGTCCGAATGCCCGGTGTGGAAACGGAGAATCGATGGCTGAACACGTGCGCTGCCTGGTGACCGGGGCGACCGGCTACATCGGCGCCCGCTTGGTTCCGCGACTGCTCGACGAAGGCCATCGGGTGCGCGCATTGGCCCGCGACCCGGACAAGCTGGCCGACGCGCCCTGGCGGGCACAGGCCTCGGAAAAAGCCGAGGTGGTGCGCGGCGACCTGGGCGACGTCGGGTCGCTGATCGCGGCGTTCGACGGGATGGACGTCGTGTACTACCTGGTCCATTCGATGGGCACGTCGAAGAATTTCGCGACCGAGGAATCCCGCGCCGTGAACAACGTCGTGGCGGCCGCTCGTCGGGCCGGGGTGCGGCGGGTGGTGTACCTGAGCGGTTTGCATCCGGAGGGTCGCAAGCTCTCGCCGCATCTCGAGTCACGAAAAGCCGTGGGCGAGGCGCTGATCGGCTCCGGAGTCCAGACCGTGGTCCTGCAGGCCGGGGTGGTAGTCGGATCGGGGTCGGCGTCCTTCGAGATGATCCGGCACCTCACCGACCGGCTGCCCGTCATGACCACACCCAAGTGGGTGCACAACAAGATCCAGCCCATCGCGGTGCGCGACGTGCTGCACTACCTGGCGGCCGCGGCGACGGCCCCGGTGCCCGAGGAGGACGGGTCGCGCACCTGGGACATCGGCGGACCCGACGTCCTGGAATACGGCGACATGATGCGGGTCTACGCACAGGTGGCCGGCCTGTGGCCGCGCCGGTTGATCGTGCTGCCGTTCTTGACTCCCACCATCGCCAGCCTGTGGGTGGGGACCGTGACGCCGATCCCGCCCGGACTGGCGCGGCCGCTGATCGAGTCGCTCGAATGCGACGCGGTGATGCGCAACCACGACATCGACGGCTTCATCGCCCCGCCATCGGGCGGACTCACCGACTACCGTCACGCCGTCGCGCTGGCACTCGACCGCGCGAAGCGGGGCCTGACCGAGGCCACCTGGGACTCGCTGCGCTCCGCGCCCGCCGAGGCGCTGCCCAGCGACCCCGACTGGGCCGGGGAGGTCGTCTACGCCGACGTGCGCACGGCCGTGACCGGGGCCGCCCCCGACGACCTGTGGCGGGCGACCGAGGACGTCGTGGGCGATCGCCGACAGTGGGTGGTGGCCGAGCGCGAACCCGGTCGGCTGCTGCGGCTGCGGGGGACCAGACGGCTACCGGGGCGGGCGTGGCTCGAGATCTCGGTGACACCGCACGACCGCGGCGCCAGCAGGTACACGCAGCGGGCGGTCTTCCTGCCGAGCGGCATCGTCGGGCGGCTGTACTGGTTGCTGATGCGGCCCGTGCACGCGGCCGCCCTGGCCCACCTGGCCCGCCGGGTCGTCGACTCGGCGCGGTGAACCGGCGTCACAAGACGCCGAACATCGGCGGCAGAGCGAGCACCATGATGAGGCCCCACACGACGTGGCTCAGCACCGGCGCGAGGACACCGCCGGTGGCCCGGCGCTCGAAGGCGCACACCGTCCCGAGGATGATCGCGGCGAATCCGAGCATCGGGTTGCCGCTGGCCATGGTCGCGATCGTGTACAGCAGGGTCGAGACGAAAACCGGGTGGCGGTGACGGCCCAGCGCACTGTAGAGCGCGCCGCGGAAGAAGATCTCCTCGGCCACCGCGTTGATGACGATGATCACGACGATGAACAGATAGGACCCGTGGGCGAACAGCAGCACCCGGGTGATCAGCTCTGCGACCGGCGGGATCTCCCTGGCGACCAGCCCGCCCAGCACGAACACGGCGCCGATCAGCAGGCCGATCGTCGTACCGGTGATGACCGGGCGCTGGTTACGCCCGCGCCAGCGGATACCGCCCAGATGCAGCGGCCCGGAGAGGAACCCGCCGACCGTCCACACCGCGGCCAGCGCCAGGGTGAGCCAGTAGAAGCTGGACTCGCCCGGGTGGCGCCGCAGCGAGAACCCCAGCACCGCCGCACCGACGACGAGCGTGACGCTCACGACGACGCGGCGGCGCCGCACGACTCCGGGCGGTTCATTCTGGGGCACAGCGACATTGGTTATCGCGCGGCGCAGCTCGGCGACGGCGCCGGCGGGTGCGACCGGCCCGCTCATGCGGGGCGCACCTTCGCCCAGGCGGGATCCGAGGCATTCAGGGTGACGGCCGTCACGTCCGCGTACCACCCCAGACGCTTCAGGTGCGCCGGATTCCGGGAGGCCGCCACGACGTGGTGCTGATGTGCCGACAGCGCCGTGAAAAGCCGCGACCCCACATAACCGGTGGCACCGGTGACCAGGGTCCGCATACTTGACCACCCTAGCGGCCGCACGGCGATCGGCGCGGGCGCCAGGCAAGCTGCTGAACTGATCTCGCGGCGGCATCGTGAGCCCCTACGTGAGCGCATACTCGAGCGCAGATGTGAGCGCAGACGTGAGCCCAGATGCCGCCCGTTGGCCGCTGAGCCCGGTCGCGGGATAGTAGTCGCATGTATTACCTGCTGATCCTGGCGGTCGGACTGGAACGCCTGGCGGAGCTGCTGGTGTCCAAGCGCAACGCCGAATGGTCGTTCGCCCGGGGCGCCAAGGAGTTCGGCCGGCCGCACTACGTGCTGATGGTGGTCATCCACACAGCGCTGCTGGTGGGCTGCGTCGTCGAACCGTGGGCGCTGCATCGGCCGTTCCTCGCGTGGCTGGGCTGGCCGATGCTGGGCATGGTGGCGCTCAGCCAGGGGCTGCGCTGGTGGTGCATCGCCACCCTGGGCCCCCGGTGGAACACCCGGGTCATCGTGGTGCCGGATGCGCCGCTGGTGCGCGAGGGGCCATACCGGTGGCTTCACCACCCCAACTATGTTGCAGTGGTGACCGAGGGGATCGCGCTGCCGCTGGTGCACACCGCGTGGGTGACGGCGGTGCTGTTCACCGTGGCCAACGCGGCATTGCTGCGGGTGCGTCTGCGCGTGGAAAACACCGCCCTGGGCTACACATGAGCGACTACGACGCCGACGTGCTCGTGATCGGCGGCGGCCCGGCGGGCCTCGCGACGGCGTTACACGCGCGCCGGCGCGGGCTGTCGGTGGTCGTGGTCGAGCCCCGGGAAGGCCCCGTCGACAAGGCCTGCGGCGAGGGGTTGATGCCCGGCGGGCTGTCCGAGCTGACCTCGCTCGGTGTCGACCCGGCCGGCATGCCGTTCCGCGGGATCGCCTACGTGAGCGACCGCCACCGGGCACAGGCCCGGTTCCGCAACGGTCCCGGACGGGGCGTGCGGCGCACCACGTTGCACGCGGAGTTGGCCGCCCGCGCCAAGCAACAGGACACCGAGTGGCTTTCGGCGCGGGTGACGGCCGTCGACCAGGACGGGCGTGGGGTGATGGCCGCCGGCGTGCGCGCGAAGTGGTTGGTGGCGGCCGACGGGCTGCATTCGACGGTCCGCCGCGCGGTGGGGATCAGCGCGACGGCCGGGACGCCTCGCCGCTACGGTGTCCGCCGGCATTTCCGCGTGCCCGCGTGGTCGGAGTTCGTCGAAGTGCACTGGTCGCGGTGGGGTGAGGCATACGTGACGCCGGTCGAACCGGACCTGGTCGGCGTCGCGATCCTGTCCCGCGGGCAGCCCGACCTGACCTGGTTCCCGGAGCTGGCCCGTCGCTTGGCGCCCGCCGATCGCGGGCCCGCGCGCGGCTGCGGCCCACTGCGCCAAGTGGTTTCGCGCCGGGTCGCCGGGCGCGTGCTGTTGGTCGGAGACGCGGCCGGCTACGAGGACGCGCTGACCGGCGAGGGCATCAGCCTCGCCATCAAGCAGGCGGCCGCCGTCATCGACGCCGTCGCCGCCGACACACCCGCGTCGTACGAGGCCGCATGGCACCGGATCACCCGCGATTACCGGCTGCTCACGCGCGCACTGGTGTTGGCCGGCGCGCCCCGCACCGCGCGTCGCGCGATCGTGCCGGCGGCCGCCCTGCTGCCCCCGGTGTTCCGGTGGGGGGTCAACGTCCTGGGGAGCTAGCGCGCCTTCCAGACCGGATCCCGCTTCTCGGCGAACGCCAACGGACCTTCTCTGGCGTCCTCGGATTTCAGCACGGTGCGCATCTCGCGGACAGTGCGCTGCCAGCCTGGTTCCTCGTCGGCGATGACGCCGTCGTCGACCCCGTAGGCGATGCGCTTGCTGGCCTGCACCGACAGCGGCGCGTTGACGGTGATCCGCGCGGCGAGTGCCAACGCCGCGTCGAGCACGGAGCCTTTTTCGGGGCCCTCCGCGACGACCTGGTTGATCAGGCCCCACCGGCACGCGTCGGCGGCCGTGATCGGCTCGCCGGTCATCAGCAG
>NZ_JBYCLC010000037.1:0-19884 GCF_057473685.1 Mycobacterium sp. TH-M116
GTGCCGACCGCCGAACTGCAGGACCGGCTGTTCGCCGAGGCTTTTCGGGTGCTGCGGCCCGGCGGCGTGTTCGCCGGCAGCGACAGCATCTCCTCGCTGCGCTTCCGGATGCTGCACGTTCACGACACGTGCAACCCGATCCCGCCGAAGACACTTCCGGATCGCTTGCGGGCGAATGGATTCGGTGGCGTCCGCGTGGACGTTCGAGGTGGCCGGCTGCGCTGGCGCGCCCGCAAGGGCTAGCTGCGAAGCACGACCCACCGCGCGCCTCACGCAAGCAGGCCTCCGAGCAGGTCGTAACCGGTCGTCACGAGGGCCTCGCCGACCGGGGCGAGACCACCGATCCCGAGGATGAACGGGATCAGCGCCGTGTCAGCCGCGATCGGGTCGCCGATGGCGGCCACAAGGTTGCCGGCCGCAAGGTTGGTCAGGAACAAGCTGTCATCGTAGTTGGGCAGGGAGGTGAACGCGGCCAGAGCGGTGTCCACCACCGGAAGCGTGACGGAAACGTCCGTGGAAACCACGCCGGCGAGAATGTTGCCGACTTCCGTGGGCGAGGAGGTCAGCGTGATCGGGGTGGTGGGGACGTCCGCGTTGAAGTACGTGGCCCCCGCGCCCAGCAACTGAGCCAACGTCGGGTGTTCGCTGGGAATGAGGCCGAACGTGTACACACCGTCGTAAAACCCTTGCAACGACGAGTAATTCGTCAACTGTCCGGTCTGTATATCGGAGACGGCCTTGGCGACTCCCTGCGGTACCCCTTGGGCCAGCGCGGACAAGACGTCGGCCGGGCTGACGTTGGTCGGGTAGAGCCCGAACGGTGTCGGCACGTTGGGCGCGCCGGGCGAGTAACCCTGGGTCGTGCTGCCATAACCGAGATCGACCAGAACTTTGAGATCGGGTTGTATCAGGTCCGCCAGCGGATTGCCGAACGGGATCCACCGCAGCGGGTCCAGCAGCGGCAGGTTGTTGTTGGGGAGCATGTAGTAGGTGGTGTCGCCGTAGGTGCCCAGATCGGTGGCGCTGGAAATCTGTTGCGCAGTGAGGCTGCCGTACGTGGTGTGAATGAGAAGCATGCCTGCGTAGGCATTCAGGTCGGACAGCAAATCGATCGGATATTGCGGGAAATCGGCGAATCCGTCGTACTCGCTGGTGTACACCGTGGTCGGATACAGGTCGCTCGGGGTCGCGCCGGTGGACGTCAGGCCGAGGCTGGGAACGAACCCTCCGACAAAGCGTTCCAGAAAGCCCCCGTTGGGATTGTTCGGGTCGCCCACGAGGATGAAGGACACATCGCCGGACGGCACGTGATCTGCCGCGAGCTGCGACATCACCAGCGAGGACAAGGTCGAGCTTTGCGAGTAGCCGAACACGTCGACGTGGTTGCCGACGGAAATCTGGTGCAAGATCGCCGAGTACAGCGTGGCCACGCCCTGTGTCAACGACGTGTCGAAGCGCAGGCTGTTGACGCCGGTGATGGGATAGAGCCCCTCGGGCGTCGTCAACGACACCGGGGTGGCACCCGCATCGAGCAGCTGGACATACAAGTCGTTCACGGCCCGCAGGTAGGTGCCGGGCGGTACGGGGATGCCGCTGGGCCCCATGATGAGCGCCACCGCGCCGGCGGGGTTCGCAGGTGCCGCGGACAGAGCGACGGCGTTGCCGGCGCTTTGCAGGGTCGCGGCAACGGCGGCCTCGGCGCCCGCGTAGGCATCGGCCGCCGCGGTCAGAGTCTGCACGAACTCCCCGTGCAACGCCGCTGCCCCCGCACTGAGCGCCTGGTGGACCTGCCCGACGCGGGAGAACAGTGCCGCGACGGCCCGCGACACCTCATCGGCGCCGGCGGGCGCCACCGCGGCCGTCGGAGCCGCCGCGGCCGCAGTCGCCTCGGTGAGCGCAGTACCCACCCGCTCCAGATTCGCCGCCGCCACCGCCATCAGATCCGGGCCCGCAACCAGATACGACATCGCCTCTCCTCTCACACAGTGTCCGCACAACGTCAATTGCGGCTCAGACTCACCAGGACGCCGTCGCCGATCGCGACGGCGTCCGGTCCGGGCGCGCCGAATTCGAAACTGGTGGCCAGGATTTCGCCGGCGATCAGGTCGCGATGCGTCGTTGCCCAATCGAGGCGCTGCGCGGGCACCGACATCACCACGGCGATGCGGTCGGAAACGTCCAGGCCGGTCGACTTGCGCAACTCCTGCAACTCGCGGATGCGGTCCTTGGCCCAGCCCTCGGCCTCCAGCTCGGGGGTCACCGTGCCGTCCAGCACCACCAGACCGGCCCCGTCGGGCAGCGCCGCGGTGAAGTCCGGGTCGGCGGCCACCAACCGTGAGCTGTACTCCCCCGGTTGCAGCAGCGCCGGCCCGGCGGTCAGGGTGCCGTCCGGGTTGACGACGCCGTCACCGGCCTTGACCGCCTTGATCGCGGCCTGCACGTCCTTGCCCAGCCGCGGCCCGGCCGCCCGGGCGTTCACGGTCAGCTCGAAACGGCCGTAGGTGTCGATGGCATCGGTCAGCTCGACCGCCTTGACGTTGAGCTCGTCGGCGATCAGCCCGGCAAAAGGTTCAAGCCGTTGCGGGTTCTCTACTGCCACAGTTAGTTTCGACAGCGGCAGCCGGACCCGAAGTTTCTTGGCCTTGCGCAGCGAGGACGCCGCCGAGCACACGTCACGGACCGCGTCCATCGCGGCCACCAAGTCCGCATCGGCGGGCACGACGCCCGCGTCCGGCCAGTCCGTCAGGTGCACCGACCGCCCGCCGGTCAGACCGCGCCAGATGATCTCGGTGACCGACGGCAGCAGCGGAGCCGACAGCCTCGAGGTCACCTCCAGCACGGTGTGCAGGGTGTCGACGGCGTCGGGGTCCTCCGCCCAGAACCGCGAACGTGACCGTCGCACATACCAGTTCGTCAACGCTTCGGTGAATTGGCGCAGATGCTCGCAGGCCCGCGAAATGTCGCAGGACTCCATCTCCGCGGTGAGATCCTCGCGCAGGACCGCAAGCTTGGCCAGGATGTAGCGGTCCAGCACGTGCGCCGAGTCGGTGCGCCAGGTACCCACTTTGGGCGCGTAGAGCGCCAGGAAGCTGTAGGCGTTCCACAGCGGCAACAGCACCTGCCGGACGCCCTCGCGGATGCCCTGCTCGGTGACGATCAGGTTGCCGCCGCGCAGAATGGGCGAGGCCATCAGGAACCAGCGCATGGCGTCGGAGCCGTCGCGGTCGAACACCTCGGTGACGTCGGGGTAGTTGCGCAGCGACTTGCTCATCTTCTGACCGTCGGACCCCAGCACGATGCCGTGCGCCACACAGGTTTTGAACGCCGGGCGGTCGAACAGCGCGGTGGCCAGCACATGCAGCGTGTAGAACCAGCCCCGCGTCTGCCCGATGTACTCGACGATGAAGTCACCCGGGTAGTGCGTCTGGAACCACTCCGCGTTCTCGAACGGGTAGTGCAGCTGCGCGTAGGGCATCGACCCCGAGTCGAACCACACGTCGAGCACGTCGGAAATGCGCCGCATGGTGCTCTGACCGGTCGGGTCGTCGGGGTTGGGCCGGGTGAGCTCGTCGATGCAGGGCCGGTGCAGGTTGTCCGGGCGCACCCCGAAGTCGCGCTCCAGCTCGTCGAGGCTGCCGTAGACGTCGATGCGGGGATAGGCTGGGTCGTCGGATTTCCACACTGGGATCGGCGTGCCCCAGTAGCGGTTTCGCGAGATCGACCAGTCGCGGGCACCTTGGAGCCACTTGCCGAACTGGCCGTCCTTGACGTGTTCGGGGTACCAGGTGATCTGCTGGTTGAGCTCCACCATGCGGTCCCGGAACTCGGTGACCGAGACGAACCAGGACGACACCGCCCGATAGATCAGCGGGTTGCGGCACCGCCAGCAGTGCGGGTAGGGGTGCTCGTAGGTTTCGTGGCGCAGCAGCACCGGGCCGTTGGCCGCGGCCGGGCCGGTGCCGTTCTTCAGGTCCCGGATGATCTGCGCGTTGGCGTCGAAGACGTGCTGCCCCTGGTAGTCCGGGACCGCTGCGTCGAAGCGGCCCTTGGAGTCGACCGGGGTGACCGGCACGATGCCGGCTGCCTCGCAAACCGCCATGTCGTCCTCGCCGTAGGCCGGCGCCATGTGCACGATGCCGGTGCCGTCCTCGGTGGTCACGAACTCGCCCGGGAGCACCTGAAATGCATTGGCTCGCCCCGGTTCTGGGTCCATGAAATACGGGAACGGCGGCAGGTAGCGCACGCCGAGCAGGTCCGCGCCCCGGCAGGTGCCCAGGATCTCGGGCTCCTCGCCCACTTCGCGGCCCACTTCGCGGCCCAATTCGCGCGCGTAGGCGCCCAGTCGCGCCTCGGCCAGCACGTAACGCCGATCGTCGGCCCTGACGACCACGTAGGTCACGTCCGGGTTGACCGCGACCGCCAGGTTCGACGGCAGGGTCCACGGCGTGGTCGTCCACACCAGCAGGTAGGCCCCGTCGAGGTCGCCGCCGGCCACCGGGAAGCCCACCGTGACGGCGGGGTCCTGGCGGCTTTGGTAGACGTCGTCGTCCATCCGCAATTCGTGGTTGGACAACGGGGTCTCGTCGCGCCAGCAGTACGGCAGCACCCGGTAGCCCTCGTAGGCCAGACCCTTGTCCCACAGCTGCTTGAACGCCCAGATCACCGACTCCATGTAGGGCAGGTCGAGCGTCTTGTAGTCGTTGCCGAAATCCACCCAGCGGCCCTGCCGGGTGACGTAGGCCTGCCATTCGTCGGTGTAGCGCAGCACCGACTCCCGGCAGGCCTCGTTGAACGCGGCGATGCCCATCGCGTCGATCTGCGATTTGTCGGTGATGCCGAGCTGGCGCTCGACTTCCAGTTCGGCGGGCAGCCCGTGGGTGTCCCAGCCGAAGCGGCGTTCGACCTTGTAGCCGCGCATGGTGCGATACCGCGGGACGATGTCTTTGACGTATCCGGTGAGCAGGTGCCCGTAGTGCGGCAGCCCGTTGGCGAACGGCGGCCCGTCGTAGAAGACGTATTCCGGGGCGCCGTCGCGGCGGGCGATGCTGGCGCGGAAGGTGTCGTCGCGGTCCCAGAAGTCGAGAACCTCGAGTTCGAGCGCCGGAAAGTCGGGCGCCCCGACGGCCAGTTTGGGATAAGCCTTGTCGGTCACGTCGCGCGTCGTCTCCTGTGCCACATGCTGTCACAGGGACGACGACGCGCTGGGTGCGCGAGCGCCGCGGTACCACCCCGCTTGCCGCACTTTCGCGTGGCCGCTCATTGAAAGGCTGTGACGGGCCTACCCGTTCGGTTCTACTGGGCCGGGATGGCCGTTCTTCCGAAGACTCCCCGGTGATGGCCGGATCGGTGCCGTTGCGACGATTCTACTCATGCACCGCGCATGCGGGTGCGACCCGAGGGGCTCAGGCCCGGACTTCGAGCACGCCGACGCGCCACAGCGCCGCGTACAGGTGCCGCAGCGGGACGCTCAGCAGGCGGGCCGCACCGTCGACCAGGGGGTCCCCGCCGAACGGCCGGCTGTCGGGCCGGCGCGCCGGCTTCGCACGCTCGGACGCCACGACCGCATCGGTGTCGCGCACCACTGTCAACGCGCGGACAGGCGCAGGGCGCGCCACTTCGTCGTAGAGGACTGCGGTCATCATCGCCTCCTGGAGGACTTCCACAACGGGAGTTAACTGGACTGACGCGTCCCATCCCGAAGTGGTTCCGACCCCAGAAAGCCTGTCGGGCAAGCCGATCGGCGCTGCGAGAACCTCAGCCGAGGAAGTCGTGCCGGAGAACGGATCGGGACGAGACGAAGTTCGGACTTCGACCCGGACTATCGCTGGAACTCATGCGTCCCTCACCTCCTCAACGCTCACGACTCGCACGGACCACCCGCACGAACAGCGTGCACGCATGGAGTGCAGAAACCGACGAACGTCGGAGACCAGCACCCCTCTCGTCAGAGTTTTGACACCACACGACGTGTCCGGTTCCCCGGAAGCCACCTGGGCTCAACCCTTAAGCCGGGAGGAGCTGTCCTGACCCGGGGCGTCTTTCGACGTTCGGGGTCAGTGGCCTGTATTCGTGTAGCCGCCTCACCTAACGAGGTGCATACATTTCCGATGATGCACGACGGGTAGGACACGGTCAAATTCCCGGCGCCGGGCCTGTCGGTCCACGCGGACGCAACCCGTCGAACACCAGCGCCACGACGAAGTCGGCAACCTGGGCAGCGGTGACGCCGTCGTCGGTGCTCAGCCGCCGCTGCGCGAGCTGGCCCACCAGCGCGGCCAGCGTGTAGGCCACCATCCGGGGCGGGGCGGCAACCACCTCGCCGCTCCCCTGCGCCGCGACAACGACGCCTTCGATGCCGTCGACGAACCGCTCGTAGATGCCGCCCAGGTGTTTCTCGAATCTCTCGCCGAGCGCGTAGGGGTCACGCAACAACAGCTTGACGGTGGTCTTGTCGACCTCGAAGAACTCCAACGTCGCCTGCGCGGCGGTGTGCAGTGTTGCCCGCAGCGGCGCCTGATGTCCGCCGTTTCGGGCTTCGGCCGCGGCCAGTGCGGCGCCGACGTGCCCGCGCAGCGCACTCTCCTCGGCCGCCATCAGTGCATGGAACAGCTCATCTTTGGAGTCGAAGTACCAATAGACCGAGCCGTAGGCCAGGTTCGCCCGCTTGGCGATGTCGGCGATCGTGGTCGCGTGAAATCCTTTGTGCGCGAACACTTCCTTGGCTGCCGCCACAATCTGGTCACGCCGCTGGGATTTGTCCTCGTCGGTGACCGCGCGGCGACGGCGGACGCCGCTGCTCACTCCTCGACCAGGCTCTCGAGGCGCCCGACGGTGTCGATGAACTCCTCGACCATGTCGAGGACGACCGCACGCGTCGGCCGGACCCGATCGAGCGATCCGACGACCTGGCCGACGAAGTACGTGGCCAGCTCGCGGGCCTTGGCGTCGGGATGGATAGCGGCCTTGTTGATGCGTATCTGCGGCTCGGTGATCAAGGCGCTCTGCAGCGGCATGCCGAGCGGGGCCGGGCTGTCCGGGCGTTCCCATTCGTCCGTCCAGGCGGTGCGCAGCATCCGTGCCGGCTTCCCGGTCAGCGACCGCGACCGCACCGTGTCCGAGGAGCCGGCCGCCAGGAACTTCTCCTTGACCGCGGGAACCGTCTCGGCCTCCTCGGTGGTCAGCCACACCGACCCGCACCAGACGCCCTCGGCCCCGAGGGCCAGGGCCGCGGCGACCTGGCGACCCCGGGCGATGCCCCCGGCCGCCAGCACCGGAACCGGCGCGACGGCGTCCACCACTTCGGGCACCAGCACCATCGTCGCCACCTCACCGGTGTGACCGCCCGCCTCGGTACCCTGCGCGACGACCAGGTCCACCCCCGCCGCGACATGCCGCCGCGCGTGGACGGTGGTCCCGGCCAGCGCGGCGACCAGCACGTTGTTGTCGTGGGCGCGCTCGACGAGGTCGGACGGGGGCGGCCCGAGCGCGCTGGCGATCAGCCTGATGTCGTGGGCGAAGGCCACGTCGAGCAGCGGCTCGTAACCCTTGGGAGAGATGTTGAGCCCGCCCGAGGGCGTGCGCGTCTGTTCGTCGGACGCCGCGACGCCGTAGCGGGCGAGCAGGTCGTCGACGAAGGCACGGTGCTCCTCGGGCACGAGGTGCCGGACCTGTGCGGCATCGATCCCGCCCCGCTCGGAACCGACATACCTGGGCGGCAACAGCAGGTCCACACCGAACGGCTTGCCGCCCGTCTGTTCCTCGATCCAGGTCAGCTCGCTGCGCAGTCGCTGCGGACTGTGCGCGACGGCTCCGAGCACCCCGAATCCGCCCGCGTTGGTCACTGCGGCCACGACATCGCGGCAGTGACTGAAGGCGCAGATCGGGAACTCCACGCCGAGAAGTTCGGCGACCCTGGTTCGCATTCGCCGACGTTAAGATTTAGTGACTGATAAGTCAATCTGTCGTGCGCAGGGCCTCGGCGCGCATATCACCGCGACCGGGAAGCGCCCGGGATGCCGAGCGTCACGACGCGCTCGGCGCGGGTGCCCGACCGTCCGGGGGCCAGCTCGAAACGCCCTGCTCCAAGGGGACTTCGAGGCTGTGCAAGATCGACGCGATCATCCGCCACGCCCCGATCGCGGTCACGAGTTCGACCAGAACCCTTGTGTTGCCACCCAATTCGCACAGGCACGCCGCCCAGCTTTCCGCACTGACGGCACCGTCGCGCACCACGTCGTCGGTGGCCGCCAGCACCGCACGCTCCGCGGGCCCGAAGGCCCCGTGGCGCCGCCAGTCGCGCACCCCGACCAGGTCCTCGACAGGCACGCCGAGCCGGAAGGCGACACGCCAGTGCTGCGTCCACTCGTAGTCGCACGCGGTGAGCCAGCCGATCCGCATGATCGCCAGCTCGCGCAGCCGCGGATCGAGGTCGCCATGCCAGAGCATCGTGGCGAGCAGGTCGTTGATCGCGCGCGCCAGGGGCGGATGGTTGAGCAGCACCTGGAAGATGCTCAACTCCGCCATGTAGTCGGGCACGGCCGCTTCGTCCGCGGCGGCCTTGGCTTCGTCGAGCGGCAGTCTGGGCACCCGGGCTGTCGTCATGGCGTACACACTCCGTCGTGCTGGCCGTGTTCGGTTGAACTCACCGGCCATGGTATCGAGCAGGCCGACGCCGGGCGCAGCGACGGAATTCACCCCGCCGTGCAGGAAAACCGTGTCACCCCGTAACATTGCCGGGCATCCGGGTGGGACAACGTTGACGCGTTCAGTTCGCCACGTCTGGCCCGGCACCCGCCCAGTGGACAGTTGGGCGAATAATTAAACATCTGCATAGTAACGCTCGGTAACGACGGCGCGACAAGCATTGATGTGTAATGCGTCACTTGTGCATATCAATTCGTCGAATTGCCCGCGCCGATTCTTCGAAACGCCTATCATCGCGCGGTCGGGTCCCACTGGCGCAGCTGCTCGAGGCGCCGAACCGAAGCTCGCCCGGGACTCGACGGGCCCCGGACACGGGACGCCACGGCACCCCGATCACGACTCGGCCGAGCATCGCCGATTCGGTAGTCCCCTATTACATCGACGTGCGCTCCCCGAGGAGTGCGACCACCCAGAGACGGAGGGCCGTACCGCTGTCACACTCAGCCGCCGCACCGCTGCCTGAACCCCCGAATGCCGGACGACGTTGGCGCACACCGTCTCTAGCAGCGGTTTCGCAACAACCAGGATGGATGTCGGGGTCGAGATCTCCTCATGACCGATAAGTCAGTCACGCCCGTCGGTCAGCTTGAGATGTACCTAAGGTTTGTAAAATTTTTGTACGTTCGAACGATTTTTCCCGTGCAGGTGAATCGGAACCGCTAGGCTTCAGGTCGCGCCAAGGTCTTACGCACGGCTTCCCCCGTGGGGGTCGACGGGTTGTTTGTGCGGCACTGTGATGTTCAGAGCCGGTACCGATAATCCAACGATATTTCCCAAAGCGCTGATAACAGCGTTCGGCAGTGATAAGAACTGCGGATAGGCAAGGAGAGGTGAAGGACAGTGGATAGGGCAGGCGTTACTCCGGTAGCTGTGATTGGCATGGGATGCCGGCTGCCGGGGGGCATCAACTCCCCTGACCTCTTCTGGGAAGCATTGTTGCGCGGCGACGACATGGTCGTGGAGATTCCAGCCGACCGTTGGGACGTCGACTACTACTACGACCCGGAACCGGGTGTGCCCGGACGTTCGGTGTGCAAGTGGGGCGCGTTCCTCGACGAGGTCGGCGATTTCGATCCCGAGTTCTTCGGCATCTCCGAAAAAGAAGCGACCGCGATGGATCCGCAGCACCGACTGCTGATGGAGACCGCGTGGGAGGCCATGGAGCACGCCGGCCTCACCAAGGCCACGATCGCCGAGGCCACCGGCGTCTTCGTCGGAGTGAACTACGCCGACTACCTATTCGTGCACGCCGCCACCGACGCCTTCGACGGACCGTACGGAAACCCGGGCACCATCTCCTGCATGGCCTCCGGGCGGATCGCCTACGCGCTGGGCCTGAGCGGGCCGGCGACGACCATCGACACCGCCTGTTCGTCGGGTCTGTTCGCCATACACCAGGCCTGCCGCAGCCTCGCCGACGGCGAGAGCGAGATGGCCTTCGCGGGCGGCGTCAACGTGATGCTGGAACCACGCAGGTCGGCTTCCGCCTCGGCCGGGGGCATGCTGTCGGGGACCGGACACTGCCACGCGTTCGACACCAAGGCGGACGGCTTCGTCACCGGCGAGGGTTGCGTGGTACTGCTGCTCAAGCGCCTGGCCGACGCGCAGCGCGACGGCGACCGGGTGCTGGCCGTGATCCGTGGCACGGCCGCCAACCAGGACGGCCACACCACGAACATCACGATGCCGTCGGGCGACGCCCAGGCCGCGGTGTACCGCGCGGCTTTGGCGGCGTCCGGCGTGGACCCCAAGACGGTCGGCCTGGTGGAGGCCCACGGCACCGGCACACCGGTCGGCGACCCGATCGAGTACGCGAGCCTCGCCGAGGTGTACGGCGTGGACCGCCCGTGCGTCCTGGGCGCCTCGAAAACCAACTTCGGGCACACGCAGGCCGCGGCCGGCGCGCTGGGGCTGATGAAGGCCGTGCTCGCCGTCCAGCACGGCATCGTGCCGAAGAACCTGCACTTCGAGGCCCTGCCCGAGGAGATTGCCCAGATCCGAACCGGGCTGTTCGTGCCGCAGGAGACCACACCGTGGCCGGCGAACGACGTCAATCCGCGCCGCGCCGCGGTGTCGGCGTACGGCCTGTCGGGCACGAACGTGCACGCCATCGTGGAACAGGCCCCCGGGACCGTGTTGCGCAACGGGGCGACGATCGCCACCGGGCGCGAGGGCGCTCTGCTCTTCCCGCTGTCGGCGTCGTCGGCCGAGGCGCTGCGGGACACCGCCGGGCGGCTCGCGGACTGGATCGACGCGCACGCGTCGGAGCTGACCATGGCGGATGTGGCCTACACCCTGTCCCATCGGCGTGGGCACCGCCCCGTGCGGACGGCCGTGCTGGCCGACACCACTTCGGAACTGGTCGAGGCGCTGCGTGAGGTCGCCGCGGGCGACACTCTCTACCAGGAGGCCGCCGGCAAGGACGACAAGGGCCCCGTCTGGGTGTTCTCCGGTCAGGGATCACAGTGGGCGGCGATGGGCACCGACCTGCTGGCCCACGAGCCCGTCTTCGCCGCAACCATCGCCGAGCTGGAGCCTCTGATCGCCGCCGAGTCCGGATTCTCGGTGACCGAGGCGCTGACGGCATCCGAGAAGGTGAGCGGCATCGACCGGGTGCAGCCGACGCTGTTCGCCGTGCAGGTCGCGCTGGCGGCGACGATGAAGTCCTACGGGGTGGCGCCCGGCGCGGTCATCGGCCACTCGATGGGCGAGGCCGCGGCGGCGGTGGTGGCCGGGGCGCTGTCCCTGCAGGACGGCGTGCGGGTCATCTGCCGACGTTCCACGCTGATGACCACGATCGCCGGTAACGGTGCGATGGCGTCGGTGGAACTGCCCGCCCAGCAGGTTCTCTCAGAGCTGATGGCCCGCGGCGTCGACGACGCCGTGGTGGCCGTGGTGGCCTCGCCGCAGTCCACCGTGATCGGCGGAGCGACCGGCACGGTGCGCGAGCTGGTCGCGGCCTGGGAGCAGCGCGAGGTGATGGCCCGCGAGGTGGCCGTCGACGTGGCGTCACATTCGCCGCAGGTGGACCCGATCCTCGACGAGCTCTACGACGTCCTCGCCGACATCGAGCCGTTGACCCCCGAGGTCCCCTACTACTCGGCGACCTCGTTCGACCCCCGCGAGGAACCGTACTGCGACGCCAACTACTGGGTCGACAACCTGCGCCACACGGTGCGCTTCTCCGCGGCGGTGCAGGCGGCGATGGAAGACGGCCACCGCGTGTTCGGCGAACTCGCACCTCACCCGCTGCTGACCCACGCCGTCGACCAGACCGCCAAGAGCCTGGACATGACGGTGGCCGCGCTGGCTGCCATGCGGCGCGAGCAGCCGCTGTCCCACGGCATGCGCGGCTTCGTGGGCGACGTCTACTCCACCGGCGCCAGCGTCGACTTCTCGGTGCTGCACCCCAGCGGGCACCTGGTGGACGCGCCGCTGCCGTCCTGGACGCACCGGACACTGCTGCTGAGCCGCGACGGCCACAGCTCGCGCGCCCTGCGTTCCAGCGTCGCGGTACACCCGCTGATGGGTCAGCACGTACGGCTGCCCGAGGAGCCCGAGCGCCACGTGTGGCAGGCCGAGATCGGCACCGCGGCACTGCCCTGGCTGGCCGATCACCAGGTCCACGGAACGGCCACCCTGCCGGGCGCGGCCTACTGCGAGATGGCACTGGCCGCGGCACGCACCGTGTTCGGTGAGACGGCGGGAGTCCGCGACGTCCGCTTCGAGCAGATGCTGCTGCTGGACGAGGACACCCAGGTCAGCCTCACCGCAACCGCGGAGGCGCCCGGCTTGCTCACGTTCTCGGTGGAGACCACCGAGGAGGGCATGCAGGTGCGGCGCGCCGGCGCGGTGCTCTACGACGTGATCGACGAGGAGGAGCAGCCGCCGGCCCAGAACATGGACGCCCTGCTCGCGGCACACCCGAGCCGCCTGGAAGGCGCCGACCTGCGCGACGCCATGGACCTGTGCGGCATTCAGTACGGTCCGGCATTCACCGGCCTGGCCGCCGCGCACACCGCCGAGGGCACCGGCACGACGGTGCTGGCCGAGATCGGGCTGCCCAGCGTGATCCGGACGCAGCAATCCAGCTACGGCGTGCACCCCGCGCTGCTCGACGCATGCTTCCAGTCGGTGGCCGCCCACCCCAGCGTCGCCAACGCCAGCTACGGCGGCCTGCTGCTGCCGCTGGGCGTGCGCCAGCTGCGCGCCTACGGCTCGGTCCACACGGCCCGCTACTGCTATTCGCGGGTGACCGCGGCGACCGGCGGCGCCGTCGAGGCGGACCTCGACCTCCTGGACAAGCACGGTGCCGTCCTGCTGACGGTGCGGGGGCTGCAGATGGGCACCGGCTCCGCGCCGGGCAGCGAACGCGCCCGCGTGATGAGCGAGCGGCTGCTGACCGTGGAATGGCAACAGCGGTCGCTGCCCGACGTGGCCACCACCGAGCCCGGAGCGTGGCTGCTGATCAGCACCTCTGACGCCGCAGACCTGCTGGTGGCGGCGTTCACCGACGCGATGAAGCTGCACGACACGGAGTGCGCCACGATGTCGTGGCCGCAGGACGCCGAGCACGCGGCAGCCGCCGAACGGCTCCGCAGCCAGCTCGGCAACGGCGGGTTCTGCGGCGTCGTCCTGCTGACCGCGCCGCAGAACGGCGCCTCCGCAGGCGAGGGTGCCGAAAGCGCCGGCATGGCTGTCGCCGCTGGAGAGTACGTCCGCCACCTGGTGCGCATCATCCGCGAGCTGCCCGAGATCGAGGGTGAGGCGCCACGGCTGTACGTCGTGACCCGCAACGCGCAGACGGTGCTGTCCGACGACCGCCCCAACCTCGAGCAGGGCGGCCTGCGCGGCCTGCTGCGCGTCGTCGGGGCCGAGCACCCGCACCTGCACACCACCCACATCGACGTCGACGAGAACACCGACGCCGAGCAGGTGGTCCGCCAGTTGCTGCTGGTCGGCCCGGACGAGGACGAGACCGCATGGCGCAACGACGAGTGGTACACGGCGCGCCTGTGCCCGTCGCCGCTGCGGCCCGAGGAACGCCAGACCACCATCGCCGTCCACGAGAGCGACGGCATGCGCATGCAGATCCGCATGCCGGGCGACCTGCAGAGCATGGAGTTCGCCGCCTTCGACCGGGTCCCACCGGGTTCCGGGCAGATCGAGGTGGCGGTCACCGCGTCGAGCATCAACTTCGCCGACGTGCTGCTCGCCTTCGGCCGTTACCAGAGCCTGGACGGGATCCTGCCTCAGCTGGGCACCGACTTCGCCGGCGTGGTGACCGCGGTCGGACCCGACGTGACCAACCACAAGGTCGGCGACCACGTCGGCGGCATGTCGCCGCACGGCTGCTGGGCGACGTTCGTCACCTGTGACGCACACCTGGCCACCACCCTGCCCGAGGGCATGACGGATGCGCAGGCGGCCGCGGTGACCACCGCGCACGCCACCGCCTGGTACGGCCTGACCGACCTGGCCCGCATCAAGGCCGGCGACAAGGTGCTGATCCACTCCGGAACCGGCGGTGTGGGCCAGGCGGCCATCGCGATCGCCCGCGCCGCGGGTGCAGAGATCTTCGCCACCGCCGGCAGCGAGCAGCGTCGGCAGTTGTTGCGCGACATGGGCATCGAGCATGTGTACGACTCGCGCAGCATCGAGTTCGCCGACCAGATCCGCGCGGACACCGGCGGCTACGGCGTAGACATCGTGCTGAACTCGGTGAGCGGTGCCGCACAGCTGGCCGGGCTCAAGCTGCTGGCGCTGGGCGGGCGGTTCGTCGAGATCGGCAAGCGTGACATCTACGGCGACACCAAGCTGGGCCTGTTCCCCTTCCGGCGCAACCTGTCGTTCTGGGGTGTCGACCTGGGCCTGATGTCGGTCAGCCACCCGCATCAGGTCAGTGAGCTGCTGAGCACGGTGTACCGGTTGACGGCCGAGGGCGTGCTGCCGATGCCGGAGAGCACGCACTACCCGCTCGCCGAGGCGGCCACCGCGATCCGGGTGATGAGCGCGGCCGAGCACACCGGCAAGCTCATCCTCGACATCCCGCGGGCCGGGCGCAGCAGCGTCGTGCTCCCGCCCGAGCAGGCACCGGTGTTCCGTCGTGACGGCTCCTACATCATCACCGGCGGCCTGGGAGGGCTGGGGCTGTTCCTGGCCGAGAAGATGGCCGCGGCGGGCGCGGGTCGGATCGTGCTGAGCTCGCGCTCGGAACCGACCCGGAAGGCGCATGAAACGATCGAACTCGTCCGAGCGATAGGTTCTGACGTGATCGTGGAATGCGGCGACATCGCCCACGCCGACACCGCGGAGCGGCTGGTGGCCACGGCGACGGCCACAGGTCTTCCGCTGCGTGGCGTGTTGCACGCGGCGGCGGTGGTGGAGGACGCCACGCTGATCAACATCACCGACGAGTTGCTCGACCGCGACTGGGCGCCCAAGGTGTACGGCGCGTGGAACCTGCACCAGGCCACCGCCGGCCGGCCCCAGACAGCGGAGCTGGACTGGTTCTGCCTGTTCTCCTCGGCGGCGGCCCTGCTGGGTTCGCCGGGTCAGGGCGCCTACGCCGCGGCCAACAGCTGGCTGGACGCCTTCGCCGGGTGGCGGCGCTCCCAGGGCCTGCCGGCCACCGCGATCGCGTGGGGCGCCTGGGCCGAGATCGGCCGCGGCGCCGACTTCGCCGAGGGCAGCGGCGCGGCGATCACACCGGACGAGGGCGCCTACGCGTTCGAGTCGCTGCTGCGCCACGACCGGGCGTACACGGGCTACACCCCGCTCGTCGGGACCCCGTGGATCGCGTCCTTCGCCGAACGCAGTAAGTTCCTCGAGCTGTTCAAGACGGCCGGTGAGCAGCGTTCGGGTTCGAGCAAACTGCGCGCCGAGTTGGCCGAGTTGCCGCTCGAGGAGTGGCCGACCCGGCTGCGGCGCCTGCTGTCCGAGCAGATCGGGATGATCCTGCGTCGCAACATCGACGTGGATCATCCGCTGTCGGAATACGGCCTCGACTCCCTGGGCAACCTGGAGTTGCGGACGCATATCGAATCGCAAACGGGGGTAAGGATCACATCTGCCGACATCACCACGGTGCGTGGTTTGGCGGATCATCTCTTCGACAAACTGGCGCCCAAAGAGGACGCCCCAGCGTGATCAACATCCGGACGGCAATGTGGCCTGTTTTTCAGGAGCGGGAACAGAGGAGGGACACGTGTTCATAGGTGGAGGCACCGAGCACGACAGCCTACGGGTGGGGAACGCCTACGACTGGGACCTGAACGGGGGATCGGTCGTGACGTGGCAGCCGACTCCCGGGTCACTGGCGAAGGCACAGCAGGCACCGGTCAGTCCGGTGCCGCCGAGTTCGATGCAGGTGGGCCACCTGCGCGGCTACGTGGAGTTCAAGGAGAAGGGGCTCGACTACTCGCGGGCGATCATGGGCTCCTGGGACGTTCCCGGCCGCTGCGACATCCGCGCCATGACCTACGTGATCAACGCGCACCTTCGTCGGCACGCGACGTACCACAGCTGGTTCGAGTACAACGGCCCCAAGGACATCGTCCGGCACACCATCGAAAACCCGCGCGACATCAACTTCGTCGCCAAGAAGTACGGTGAGCTGACCCAGTCCGAGTGGGATGACCACGTCATGGCCACACCGGACCCGCTGCAGTGGGACTGCTTCCGCTTCGGCATCATCCAGTACGACGAACACTTCGCGCTGTACGCGGTGGTCGACCACCTGCACTGCGACCCGATGCTCATCGCCGGGCTCTACGTCGAGATTTTGATGAACTACACCGCGATCCTGGAGGGCAAGGCGCCGGTCACCCTGCCGCCGGCGGCCAGTTACGACGAATTCTGCCTGCGTGAGCACAAGACGGTGTCGTCGATGACGCTGGAATCCCCCGAGGTGCGCACATGGATCGAGTTCGCCGAGGCCAACGGCGGGACCCTGCCCGACTTCCCGCTGCCCCTGGGTGACCAGTCGATCCCGTGCGGCGGGGACGTGCACGCGGTGCAGTTGCTGGGCCCGGAGCAGACCGCGCAGTTCGAGGCTCTGTGCCAGCGGGCCGGTGCCCGGTTCAGCGGCGGCCTGTTCGCGTGCGCCGCCCTGGCTCACCACGAATTGTCCGGCGAGGACACCTATTACGGGCTCACGCCGACCGACAAGCGCAAGAGCCCGGCGGATTTCATGACGGTGGGATGGTTCACCGGCGTGGTGCCGTTCACCGTTCCGATCAACCCCAACTCGTTCGAGGAGACCGCCCGCGCCGCGCAGGCGTCCTTCGACGCGAACATGGACTGCTCGAACGTGCCGTTCGACAAGGTGCTCGAACTCGCCCCGTGGCTGCACAAGCACGGGCCGCAATTCACCATGATGAGCTACATGGACGCGGGCCTGCCTCCCCTGTCCGCGATCGTGGCCACCGCCCTGGACGGGGTGAACGCGACCGCGTTCACCGACGGCCGCAGCCCGGCCTACATGTACTCGACGGTGTTCCGGCTGTTCGATGAGGTCTCCATCATGGTCTCCTTCCCGAACAATCCGGTCGCCCGCGAGTCGGTGATCCGCTACACGGACGCGCTGAAGTCGGCGTTCGACAAGGTCGTCGCGGGCAGCCTGTCCGAGATACCGGTGCGCGCCGCCAGGTGAGGCCCGCCAAGCCCCACAAGCCCACGCGTGCAAGGTAACCGATACCGGCGATGAAAGCTGTCCTGGCTGTCCATGGCACCCGTGGCGATGTCGAACCCTGCGCCGCGGTCGCTCTGGAGTTGCGGCGCCGGGGGCACGAAGTGCGGATGGCGGTGCCGCCCAACCTGATCGGGTTCGTCGAATCCGTCGGGCTGTCGGCCGTCGCCTACGGGCCAGACTCGCACACCCAGCTGGACGAGGACGTTTTCCGTCACTTCTGGCGGGTCCAGAACCCGGTCAACGTGTTGCGGCCGGGTGCGGAGTACCTGACCCGCGGCTGGGCGGAGATGAGCACGGCGCTGGTGTCGCTGACCGAGGGCGCCGACGTGATCGTGTCGGGCCAGACCTACCAGGGCGTCGTCGCGAATGTCGCCGAATACCAAGGCATTCCGATGGCCGCGATGCACCACTTCCCGCACCGGGTGAACGGCCACATCGTCCCGTATGTGCCCGGTCCGTTGATCCGTACGACGATGCGGGCGCTGTACGGGATGTACTGGTGGATGACCAAAGACGCCGAGGACACCCAGCGCCGCGCATTGGGCCTGCCCAAGACGTGGCGCTCCTCGGCCAGGAGGATGATCGACGACCAAGCGCTGGAGATCCAGGCCTACGACGCGGTCTACTTTCCTGGCCTCGCCGATGAATGGAACAGCCGGCGCCCCTTCGTGGGCCAGCTGACGCTCGAGCAGCCCACGGCGTGCGACGACGAGGTCGCGTCGTGGATCGCGGCGGGCACACCGCCGATCTACTTCGGCTTCGGCAGCATGCGCGTCGAATCCCCCGCCGCCACGGTCGCGATGATCGGCGACGTCTGTGCGCAGTTGGGCGAGCGGGCGCTGATCTGCGCCGGGGTCACCGACTTCGGCGCCGCGGCGCACCGTGACAACGTCAAGGTGGTCCGTGAGGTGAATCATGCGACCGTGTTCGGATCCTGTCGCGCGGTCGTCCATCACGGCGGCGCGGGAACCACGGCCGCGGGTATGCGGGCCGGCGTGCCCACGCTGGTCCTGTGGATCGGCGCCGAACAGCCGGCCTGGGCGCTGCAGGTCACGACGCTCAAGGTCGGCAAGGCGCGGCGCCTCGCGGGAACCAGCAAAAAGACACTGCTCAAAGACCTGCGCGCGATCCTGGCTCCCGACTACGTCGCGCGCGCCGGCCAGATCGCCGGCCGCATGACACCGGCCAAGGTCAGCGTGAGCACCACCGCCGACCTGCTCGAGGACGAGGTCCGCCGGCACCATCTTGTCGTGGCGGGGTCCGGCGGAACGACGCGATAGCGGGCGGCACTGTCAGTGGAGGCCGATGCCCCCGGCCACCATGACCGAACCCAGCACTGCGGCGCTGACGATCAGGATCGGGCGACTGTGGGTGCGCATCCACCGGTGGGCCCGCAGCGTGATCGCCTCGGTGCGCGCCGGGGCCACCAGGTAGCTGACGAGCGGGATCTCGACCAGCACCAGGGTCACGGCGGTGAACGTGACGGCCGCGCCCAGTTGCGTGCCGAACGCGGCCCCGGAGGCCAGGATGGCCGTCAGCGCCGCCAGATATTGGACCGGGGGTGTCGCCTGACCGAGGCCGATCGCGAATGCCAGCCAGGGATTTCCACTTCCCAGGGCGTTTCGGGCGCGCACCGCAAGCCGGGAGAGCGCCGTCGGTGTGCTCGGGGGCGGAGTCGGAGCGGGCGGATGTCCCGCCGACACGGGCACCCGGACCGGCTTGCGGACGACCCCGATTGCCGCAATGGCCGCAACCGCCAACACGAGCACGCCGATGACGGCCTGGCTGTGCCCGCCGGTGAATGCGGCCGTCGCCGACCTCATGTGGTGAACGAAGCCCGGCAAACTGTCGCGCAGCAACAGCAATGCCGTCAGGCCCGCCACGACGCCCGTCGTCATGCCACCGAGCCAGAACGCGAACAGATTGAGCAATGGCCGCGGCCGCGAGATCAACAGGATGGCGATACCCATGCGCACCGGGTCAGGCGCTGTGACCAGCGCCATCCACAGCACTATGCCCCACACGTGCGGAAATTTTACGTGGTGATCGACCGCGGCACTGCGCTACCGGCGAATCGGTGGACGAACGACCGCGGATCAGCAAATATCACGCCATGATCACGATCATCGCGGCGAATCGCGATCACCTGACGTGAATCGATAGCGAATTGTAGTGTTGTCTGGGTGTCACGCCCCACTGGTTCTCATGAGGCGGCCAAACCCGGGGGGCTGTTCGACCGCCTCGGGGATTTCGTCATCCGGCGGCCTCTGGTGGTCATCGCCAGCTGGATCATCTTCGCCGGCGCCCTGGCACTGATCTTTCCCCCGCTTCCGGTGCAGGCCGCCAAGCAGGAGCAAAAGCCGCTACCGGATGACGCCCCGACGATGGTCGCCGGCAGGGAGATGCAAAAGGCCTTCCACGAAGCCGGCGGCGGCTCCCAAGCACTGATCATCTTGACCGACGAGAAGGGGCTGACCCCCGCCGACGAG
>NZ_JBYCLC010000038.1:0-1917 GCF_057473685.1 Mycobacterium sp. TH-M116
GTCACACGGGTCGCATGACCGTGGGCTTCTCAGCGGCCGCTGAGCAGCCCACGGTCATGGATTTGGTCGGCCCCGCAGCGAATTTCCCCGCAGCGAATTTCCCCGCAGCGAATTTCCCCGCAGCGAATTTCTCAGTAGTTGTTGCAGCTGCTGGCGACCGACTCGATGACGCCGAAGTATTGCGCGGCCTGCGGCATCGCCTGGACCTGCGCGGCCATCGCCTGACGCTGCTGGGGCGGGGAGGCGAGGAACTGACGCAGGTAGTTTGTCGCGATCGGCGACGCGCTGAGCTGGGCGGCAGCACCGGGCGAAGTCGCGTTGAGCGCCGCCATGACCTGCCCGTAGTTGCAGGTCGTGTTGATGATGGGGCTCATATCAGGCTCTGCGGACGCGACCCCGGACCCCGCAGCAAACACCAATGCCACGCCACCGGCCGCGGCAGCGACCTTGGCCAAAGACAGCTTCACCATAAATGGACACCTTCCACATTCATTGCACCGCCGAAAACGGCGCCGACGACTGACCAGACGGTTGCCGTCCCGTTCGAGATTACCAGTCCGCGCGGGCACCCTCGCCATCGTACGGTTTTTGAACAAAATGGTCCCCGAATGCGACCGGGGCGAGGTTGGCGCCGCGGTGGTGCGCGTTACATGACCGCTGATGGGCGTGCCATGTGGCCGACGTGTGTGCAACGTTTAGTATCAGTAACCGAACGCTTGCCCACCGGGACCCAGCGGTCCGCGGCGAGCCCACAACAGCAGTTCACATTGAGAACAGTTCACATTGAGCAGCCCACACTGATCAGGACGAGGAGACGTCTGTGACGTACACGATCGCCGAACCCTGCGTCGACATCAAAGACAAGGCATGCATCGAGGAGTGCCCGGTCGACTGCATTTACGAGGGTGCCCGGATGATGTACATCCATCCGGATGAATGCGTCGACTGCGGGGCCTGCGAACCGGTCTGCCCTGTCGAAGCCATCTACTACGAAGACGATGTGCCAGACGAGTGGAGCCAGTACACGCAGATCAACGCCGATTTCTTCGCCGAGCTGGGCTCGCCCGGAGGCGCGGCCAAGGTCGGCATGACCGAGAACGACCCGCAGGTGGTCAAGGACCTGCCGCCTCAAGGCGAGGGCGACTGAGCCGCAGTGCCGCATGAGCCCGGCCCGGCTCGGCGGGTGAGGGCGCTCCCGGCGCGCGCGAAGGTGTCGGCGTCCCTGCCGGAGTTTCCCTGGGACACGTTGGTCGAGGCGAAAGCCCTGGCGGCGGCCCACCCGGATGGAATCGTCGACTTGTCCGTCGGCACGCCGGTCGACCCTGTCGCACCACTGATCCGGGCGGCGCTGACGGCTGCCGGATCAGCGCCGGGGTACCCCACGACGGCCGGCACCCCGGGACTGCGCGCGTCGGCGGTGGCGGCGCTGACGCGCCGCTTCGCCGTCAGCGGGCTCAGCGAGGCGGCGGTGCTGCCGGTGATCGGCAGCAAGGAATTCATCGCCTGGCTGCCGACGCTGCTGGGGCTTGCGGGCCGGGACGTGGTCGCGGTGCCGGAGCTGGCATATCCGACGTACGAGGTCGGTGCCCGGCTGGCCGGGGCGCAGGTGCTGCGCGCCGACTCGCTGACCCAGTTGGGCCCGCGGCCCCCGGCGCTGGTCTACCTGAACTCGCCGAGCAACCCGACGGGACGCGTTCTGGGCGTCGAGCACCTACGCAAGGTCATCGGCTGGGCGCGCGAGCGCGGCTGCGTGGTGGCCTCCGACGAGTGCTACCTGGGTTTGGGCTGGGATGCCGAGCCCCCGGGGCCCCTGTCGGTGCTGCATCCGTCGGTCTGCGACGGTGACCATACCGGTCTGTTGGCGATCCACTCGCTGTCGAAGAGCTCGTCGCTGGCCGGCTACCGGGCAGGTTTCGT
>NZ_JBYCLC010000039.1:0-1821 GCF_057473685.1 Mycobacterium sp. TH-M116
CGATCTCGGCGAGTCGGGTGGCTTCGTCGCGGACGGTGGGCAGATGCAGTTCGCGGGCCGCGGCACCGATGGCGGCTTGGGCGCCGTCCTGGGTTCGGGCGCTCATGGTGCGCTCTGGATCGTTGCGCTGTTGGCCAGTAGGTCGTCGTAGCCGGTCAGTGTCGGGGCGGGCCGGTTGTAGCGGGCCAGGGCGCCGATCGGGATGACCGGCGCGAGCGCGCCGCCGGCGTGGCGGCGGGCGTCGATCAGCACGGCCTGCGGGTCGAGCATGCCGGCCGCAACTGCTTTGTCCATCGCGGCGATCATCGCGGTGGCGGGCAGGCTGCGATGAGCGAGCAGGACTTCGATCAACGCCCGGGTGCCCGCCTGATCGCCGCGCTCGCGGCGGGCGGCGTCCCAATACCGTTGGTGGGTAACGGTAAACGCCCCACAGGCCTTGGCTTGAGCCAGCGCGGTCGCCCCCGGTAGCGCACCCGGTTTGATCTTGAGGACTTCCAGGTAGTGATCCAAGACGAGGACCTGGGCGTATTTGCCGACCACCCGCTCATGGGCGGCCACCACCTGCGCGCCGTCGCAGATCTCGACCCGGCTCGCGCACAGCCGTACCGGTAGCCGTCGCCCGACGTAGCGCACCGGCACCGAGTAGTAGCACTGCCGCACGCAGACCCGCGCCCGGGTGTCCACCCGGGCTGCCAGCAGCCGGGCCGTGTCGAATGCCTCGCTCGGCAGCGGCGCCAGGTGCGCGCGTTCGGCGGCGAACGCGACGGCGACGGTGACCGGCCGCCCGGTGATCACCCGGGCGTCGTCGGCCCAATCGGCGGCAGCGATCAAATCGTTGAGTTCAGCCAACGACGCTACCTTGGGCACAGGAACCAGGTGTCGGCGGCGGAACCTGCCGATCTCACCTTCCACGCCGCCCTTCTCGTGCGCTCCTTGCTTGCCCGGGATGCAAAAGAACCCGTCGAAGCCGTAATGGCTGCGCAGGGCGATGAAGCGTTCGGATTCGGTCCGGTCCCGGCCCCGCAGCACCCGCACTACCGCGGGCTTGAGGTTGTCGTAGCGGATTCGGGCCGGCACCGCGCCGAAGTGCTCGAAGGCGAGCACGTGTCCTTCCAGGAACGCTTCCTGGGCCTGGGTGGCATAAGCCACGTGGAACGCCTTACCGGAGCAAGACAGGCGCATCACGAACATCCACACCTTGGTCAACACCCCGGCGATGGTGGCGTAGAACTCGCCGAAGTCGACCTCGGCTTCAGCGCCGGGGGCGTGGGTCTGGGGCACCATCACCTCGACCCGGTCCAGACCCAGCTCGCTTTTGCGGTGGGCGACGTACCGCGACACCGTCACCTCGGCCACCTGCGCGCCATGCTCAGCGACCAGCCGTTGCCAGATCCGACGCGCGGTATGGCGCTGCTTGCGCGGCACCCCGCGGTCGCCCAGCAGCCAGGAGTCGATCACCTCGACATACGAATCGATCGCCGGGCGCGGCCGCCGCCCGTAGGCCTTCCGCGGCGGCGGGACCGCCGAGGCCAACGCCTGGCGGACCGTGCGCCGATGCACCCGATGCCGCTGAGCCAACTCGCGGGTCGACAGCTCCTCGACCCGTCTGTCACGCCTGATCTGTTCGAACAGTTCCACCTTCGACCGTGCCATTCCCGAACCTCCACACCGATGACGACTGACGTGGAAATCGCATCCCGGGTGGGGCCAATTTTCGCGACGACACGCTGAGCCCACCGTGCAGCGAATCACCGCCCAGGTGGAGCCAAAATTCATGCAGAAAAACGACCCAACTGGGGCCAACTCAGGTGATCACACGCA
>NZ_JBYCLC010000040.1:0-2624 GCF_057473685.1 Mycobacterium sp. TH-M116
ACGGCAGGGCGCCGGTGTTCATGATGCCCGGATAATAGGTCGGCGCGTATGCGATGGGGCTTGAACTGCTGTCGCCGTTGTAGGTGTACGAGTACAGCAGCGTCGGTGTGGCGCCGGGAGCGTAGACGTCAACGACGGTTCCCGACGGGACGTTGAGCGGGATCGTTCCCTGCACACCGCCCGAGTCGATGATCGAGTTGACGGAATACAAAGTAGAGGTGCTCCCGTCCGGCGGTGTCTCCGTCAGTTCCAACGTGGTGATGGGCGCCCCGCTCACCGTGGCGATCGGCGTCATGTCCGTCGGTGCGGACCCGAAGGTCAGGCTGGCCGACGTCGGGTTTGTCTCGTTGATGAGCACGCCCTGGCTGAGGCTGCCCGGCAACGCCGTCAGGGGGCTGCTGGGGCCGGGGCCGCCCGCGTTGGGCCCGATGCCCATGACGCCGACCACCCCGTCGGGAGCAAAGAACTGGCTGAAGGAGAAGCCGTACGTCGCCAATCCTTGCAGCGTCGTCGGCCACGAGAGGATCGGCACGTCGACGGCGGTCGGCGAGGTCATGATCCCGCCCCCGAAATTCACCGGAGCGTTGAACGTCAGATAAAGGTAGTCCAGTCCCCCGCTGTAGCCGCTGATGCCTATTCCGTTGGGCAGACCGAGATTCCAGAGACCGATGTCCTGCAACGGGATCACCAGACCGGTGGATCCGGTGTCGACCAACAGGGGCACGCTCGACCCACCGTTGACGGAGGCGTACACGATCGCCTCGGTCTGTTGGTAAATGGTCAGCGGAACCTGCCCGCCCGTCACGCCGGCGCCGTTGGCGCCGGACGTACCGGGGCTCCCGAACAACCATCCGGCCTGGCCGCCGGGCCCACCGTAGGATCCGGTCCCGCCCGCGCCACCGGTCCCGCCGTTGCCGATCAGCCCCGCCGCACCGCCTGCCCCACCGGGATGTCCCGCGGCACCCGAGCCCCCGGTCCCGCCGTTGCCCCACAGGAGCCCGCCGGGCTGGCCGGCCTGCCCGGTATCGGCGGCGCCGCTGGCACCGTTGCCGATCAGGGGACGGCCCAGCAACGTGTTGGTGGGCGCGTTGATCAGGTTCAGGACGGCCTGCTCTGCCTGACCGAGGTCGGTGCCCAGGGTTTGCGCAGGGTTGGTTGCCGGCCCGGCGACGGGGTTGGCGGCGGCCACCGAACCCACCGCCGCGGCCATCGGGTTCGCGGCGAGCGCGCCCCAGAGCTGGGCGGACAGGCCTTGCCACGTGGCCGGCCACGCGGCGATCTGGGCCGCGGCCGCCGAGACGCCACCGTGGTAGCCGACCATCGCGGCCACGTCTTTGGCCCACATCTGCTCGTATTCGGCTTCGATGGCCGCGATCGACGGCGCGTTCTGGCCGAACAGGTTCGAGACCACCAGCTGCACCAACTGATCACGGTTGGCGGCCACGGCCGCGGGATGCACGATGGCCGCCTGGGCCGACTCGAACGCGATGACGAACGCCTTGGCCTGGGTGGCCGCCGTTTGGGCTCCGGCCTGTGCCGCCGTCAGGAACCCCGCGTATCGCGCGGCGCTCGTCAACATGGCTGCGGACGCAGCTCCCTGCCAGCCTTGGCCGGCCAAGTCCGAGGTGATCGCGGAGAACGACTGCGCCGCCGAACCCAACGTAGTGACCAGGCCGTCCCACGAGGCCGCAGCCGCCAGGATGGGGGAAGTACCCGCTCCGGAAAACATCAGCGACGAATTGAGTTCCGGCGGGAACGTCAAGAAGCTCATGTCCGCTTGTCTTCCCCTCCGGGTGATGACACATGATCGGCGGTGACCGGCACAACTGCGCGCCGGCAGAGCCAAACACTAGGGAATCCCGGCGCGAAAATCTGGAATTTCGGCCATCGAAGGCGCACGCGTCGAAAAGCCGCGGGATCGCGTAGAGCGGATCACGCTGCCTCGTTGGGTACCGACGGCATGCTTCCCGACCCCGACGAGCCCTACCGCTGCATTGGGCGCGGCCGCCGACATTGCCGTCGCCGGCGGTGTGGCAGGATTCGGAAATGCCTGTACGCAGACTCCCCCGCATCCTCGGTGTCCTGGTCGTGACGGCATGGGGTCTGCTGAGCGTCCCCCAGGGCGTTCCCACCGCTTCGGCCGATCCTTGCTCTGACGTCGAGGTGGTGTTCGCTCGCGGCACCCATCAGGAGCCGGGTCTGGGTGACGTCGGCCAGGCATTCGTCGACTCGCTTTCCTCGAAGCTCAGCGGGCAGTCCGTCGGCGTCTACGCCGTGGAGTATCCGGCCACCGACGACTACCACGGGAGCTCGTCGGCCGGTTCGGACGATGCGAGCGCTCACATCCAGAGCACCGTCGCCAACTGCCCCAAGACCAGGATTGTGCTCGGCGGATACTCCCAGGGCGCCACCGTGATCGACCTGTCGACCGAGCAGATGCCGCCCCCGGTGGCCGACCACGTCGCCGCTGTCGCCTTGTTCGGCGAGCCATCCAGCGGCTTCTCGAGCATGCTCTACGGCGGCCAGCCGCTGCCGACCATCAGCCCCCGGTACGCCGCGAAGACCATCAGCCTGTGCGCCCCGGACGATCCGATCTGCACCGGCGGGGGCAACATCATGGCTCA
>NZ_JBYCLC010000041.1:0-2113 GCF_057473685.1 Mycobacterium sp. TH-M116
CTCAGCCCGGTGAACCAGATGACACACCCGCGGTTACCGTTGATTTTCTCGCGCTCAGCGCGACTGACGCTGTATTCGTGCCATGTGATGTTGTTGCCCACTGAAAAGATCCTTTCTTATGCTGCGCGACAGGTGTTTCCCGGGTGCACTCTCACATGAACCCGATCACGAAGCTGTCGTTCTTCAACGAGGGTTTGTTGTAGGTGAATGACGTATGGCGTTGGCCCGTGCGACCTGAGTTGCGGTAGATGCAGTCGCCCGCCGCGACATCCCATTCCATCGTCGGGCCCATGCGGGGGTAGATGTCGGCACGCCCCTCTGCCACCGCACAGAACTTCAGTGAGCTGCCCGCCGAGATCCGCTGCCGAACGGGCAGATCCTTGAGGTAGTTTTCGAGCTCCTGGGAGGGGTGGGATGCGCTTTCCACGATCGTGAGGCCTTTGCTCAGATCCGGAACGGTCGAAAATATCTGTACCGCCGGCTTGTCACCCTCGCGTTTCCAGCTACCACGATCTCTTTCCGCGTAGTACACCAAATCTTTTGCAGGGATGTAAATTACCCCTAGTACGGGCCCCTGTTCGTCGACAAGTGCGATGTTGACCGTAAATTCGTCGCTGCCTTTGATGAACTCCTTGGTGCCGTCCAGCGGATCGACCACCCAGAACCGACGCCAGTGCTCTCTCGTCTCGTAAGCGGCCTGCTTGGTCTCCTCGGAGATGATCGGGATCTGGGGGTCCAACAGGGGCAGCTGTTCGGTGATGTACTGGTTGGCCGCCAGGTCGGCGTCGGTGACCGGTGATGTGTCATCACCGTGGTCGCCTTTTTCCTTCATGTGGAAATTTTTGCGGTGCTCCATGATCCGGTGTCCCGCTTCGATCGCGATGGCGATCACCTCGTCAAGATATGGCGCCGTTGAGGTTGCATTGGCCTGTTCACTCATTGCGTGCGTAGATCCTTTCTCCTTGCGTTTCTACAAATTTTCGGTTGACGGTGAGCTCACTGCCTACGCTCCTGCTGGGCCGTGCGAATCGGCTGCTTCACGGTCAGCTTGGGCGGGATCCACGGTTGTGTCATTCGCCTGGCGGACCCGACCCGGCCGCACATAGCGAGCCCAGGCCAGGATCGCCGCGACGACATAGCACGCCAGGAAGATCCACATGGCCGGGGTGGCGGTGCCGGCGCTCTCGTAGGATTGCCGGAGAGCCATGTTGATCCCCACACCGCCGAGCGCGCCGAACGCGCCCGCGAATCCGATCAGTGCCGATGACCTGACACGGGCCCAGTCATGCCGATCTTCCCCATCGAGATCCACTGTGCGGCTGCGTGCTTCGAACACCGCCGGGATGAGCTGGTATACCGGCCCCTTACCCGCGCCGCAAAAGATGAACAGCATGATGAAGCTGATCACGTAGACGACCATCGTCGCTCCCGTCGCGGGCGCACCGCGGCCGTGGACCATGTCGTCGTGGGTGCTGATGCCGACCAACACCGCACTCGCCGCGATGGCGCCGATGAAGACATACATGACAACCCGCCCGCCACCGATGCGGTCGCTGAGCCTGCCGCCGTAGATCCGGGCAAGCGATCCCAGCAAAGGGCCGACGAAAGCAATCTCGGCGGCATGCAGCGACGCCTGCGCGTGACTCTGGCCCGCCGCGGCGAAATTGTGCTGGAGCACCTGTCCGAACGCGAACGCAAACCCGAGAAAAGAACCCGAGGCGCACAGGTAGAGGAAGGTCAGTGACCACGTGTCGGACACCGAGATGATCGCTCGGAAGTTGTTCAACGAGAGGCCGGCGCGGTGGGCGACGACGTTGTCCATGCGCAATGCCGCACCGACACCGCCGACGGCCAGCAGCATGAGGTAGATGGCGCACACCCAATAGGGGGCTTGATGACCTGCCGTCGCCAGCACGACGAGCCCCACCGCCTGGATGGTTGCCGACCCCAGATTGGCCAGCCCGCCGGTCAGTCCCAGCGCATAACCCTTGAGGCGCTGAGGGAAAAGGCCGTCGGCCTTGGCCAGCGACGCCGAATAGTTTCCGCCGCCCAATCCGGTCAGCGCCGCACACACCAGATACGGCCACAGCGGCAGGCCCGGGTGCGCCAGCAA
>NZ_JBYCLC010000042.1:0-16511 GCF_057473685.1 Mycobacterium sp. TH-M116
GCGGTGCTGAGCGCCGTCGACGGCGCCGCGTTGGCCGAACCCGACCTGATGGCCTTCACGCTGCTGCGCGCGGCCAACCAGTTCTGGATGCTCGGCGAGCCCGAACGCGCCACCGCGTTCCTGCGGACCGTCCGCAACAGAATCGCCGACGCTGCCTCGCTGACCACTCTGGACGCGCTGAGCGCCACCTTCGCGATGAACGCCGGCAACGTCGGCCATGCCGTCGAGATCGCCCGAAAGGTGCTGGCATCGCCGTCGGCCGACGACCAGGCGGTGGCCTGGGCGGCCAGCGCGGCCGCGCTGTGCTCAGCGCGGCAGGGCCGGTTCGCCGACGTCGAGCCCATGGCCCAACGCGCCCTGGCCGCAGAACATCCCGGGCTGCTGCGTTTCACCATCGGGTTGGGGCAGACCACCGCGCTGGTGATGGCCGGCCGGCTGGACGCGGCGGCCGAGCTCGCCCAGCAGTTCACCGATTTCGCCGAGCTGCAGCAGCCGGGCCGCGCGATCGGCGAAGTGCTGCTGGCCCATGTGCTGATCGCCGCCGGGGAATTCGGCCGGGCCGCCGCGCTGCTCGGCCCGGCGGCCACCGCGCTGGAACGCACCGGGTATTCGTGGGGACCGCTGTCGTTGACGCTACTGGCCACCGCGCTGGCGCAGCTGGGCGACACCGCGGCGGCGGCAAAAGCATTGAGCAGGGCTGACTCTCGCCACGGAACCAAGTCGGCGCTGTTCGCTCCCGAGCTCGGTGTGGCGCGGGCCTGGCGGCTGGCCGCGGTGCGCGACACACACGGCGCCATAGCCGCAGCCCGGGACGCCGCGCGGATGGCCGAACGCGGCGGCCAGCCGGGCACGGCGCTGCGGGCATGGTATGAGGCGTTGCGGCTCGGGGACATTCGCGCCGCGGATCCGTTGGCCCGACTGTGCGACGAGATCGATTGTGTCTTCGGGACAATCGCGCTGTCCCACGCTCGGGCCCTGGCCGCCGGCGACGAGTCGGCGTTGCGCGCCGTGTCCGACGACCTGTCGGCAATCGGCATGCGTGCAGCGGCCGCGGATGCGGCCGCTCAGGCGCAGCGGAGTGGCCGACCATCGTGATGTACCGAGCGTCGCGCCGGCGTGCCCCCTGCACGTGGGGCAGGCGGTTGGGCGCCGCCACGGGAAGCGTTCTGCATCAGGGATAAGGGGCGCAACAGCTCAGATGTTGACGACGCGGACAAGGCCTTCCAGCCCCGTGAAGTCGTCGCCGTTGCGGGTGTAGAGATCCAGGCGATGTGCGTGTGCGGTCGCCGCGATCAGCAGATCGGCGAGCCGGCTCCGCGGCTTGCGTCCTTCGCGGACCACGGCGGCGACGACGAGCCCGTAACTGCGTGCTGCCGCCGCGTCGAACGGAATCGGTTCGAGTACCGATTCGACTTCCTGCAGCCGGGCCTGCCGCTTCGCCGCTTCGCCCGGGCTGTCGGCCAGATGTGGACCGGACGCCAGTTCGGCCGCGGTGATCGCGGATATCGCCGCCTCGTCGGGCAGCGATGCGAGCACGGCCGGGTCATGCCAGTCGACGACGACCGAGGTGTCGAGAAGACCGGATGAAACGCTTTAGAGCCCCTGGTCGATCAACCGGTCCAGATCGGCGCGGAACCGCCGATGGTCGATCCGCACACCGGCCGTGGCCAGCGCCGCGACTTCATCGCGGGAGATGAAGGAACGACGACCGGCTCTGAGGGGGCGCAGCTCGGCCACTGGTTCACCGTTGCGGGTGACGACGAAAGTCTCACCCGCCGTTACCGCTTCGATCACCTTCGCGTTCTCATTGCGCAGTTCGCGCTGGGCGATGATCCGCACCATGGGGCCAACTGTAGCTAGTAGCGCTACAGCCTGCTACACCGTCAGCCTGCTACACCGTCAGGTAGTGGCGCAGCGTCTCGACCGCGGCGGTGATGTTGGCGACCGGCACGCGCTCGTCGCTACGGTGCGCCATGTTGGGGTCGCCGGGCCCGAAATTGACCGCCGGTATGCCCAGCGCGGCGAACCGCGCCACGTCCGTCCAGCCGTATTTCGCCCGGACTCGCCCGTCGGCGGCCTCGATCAGGGCCCTGGCGGCGGGCTGCGCCAGCCCGGGCAGGGCGCCCGGTGCGGCGTCGGTCTGCTCGATACGGGCGTCGAGCCCGTCGAACACCTCGTGCACGTGCGCCAGCGCGGCGGCCACCGACCGGTCGGGGGCGAAACGGAAGTTGATCGTCACCGAGGCGGCGTCGGGGATCACGTTGCCGGCCACGCCGCCCTCGATCCGCACAGCCGACAACCCCTCGCGGTAGGTGCACCCGTCGATGTCCACGGAGCGCGCCCGGTAGCTCGCCAGCCGCTCCAGGACCGGGCTCAGTTTGTGAATCGCGTTGTCGCCCAACCAGGAACGTGCCGAATGCGCGCGGGTGCCGGTGGACCCGATCACCACGCGCAGCGTTCCCTGGCAGCCGGCTTCGATGTATCCGCCGGTAGGCTCGCCCAGGACGGCGACGTCGGCGGACAGCCAGTCCAGCAGCTCGCGCTCGATGCGGCCCAAACCATTGGCGGCGGCTTCGACTTCCTCGCAGTCGTAGAACACCAGCGTGAGGTCGTGCACCGGTTCGGCCACGGTGGCGGCCAGGTGCAGGAACACCGCGTCACCGGATTTCATGTCGGCGGCCCCGCAGCCGTAGAGCATCTCGCCGTCGCGGCGGCTGGGCAGGTTGTCGGCCGCCGGGACGGTGTCGAGGTGTCCGGCCAGCAACACCCGCGACGGCCGACCCCGGTGGGTGCGCGCCAGGACGGCGTTGCCGTTGCGGACGATCTCGAAGCCCGACGTCTGGGCGCGCAGCGCAGCCTCCACCTCGTCGGCCAGGCGGGCCTCGTGTCGCGATTCGCTGGGAATGTCGACCAGCGCCGCGGTCAGTGCGATCGGGTCCCCGCGCAAGTCCAGCACGATCCCAAGTATGCCGAGCAGACGCACACGCTCCTATTTTCGCCCCGAACCGGGCGCTTTTGTGTCTGCTCGCCGGGGACAAGTACCCTGACCGCCGTGACTGGAGCTGCAGGAATCGGGCTGGCGACGCTGGCCTCCGACGGATCGATCCTCGACACCTGGTTCCCCGCACCGGTATTGACCGAACCGGGCGCCGCCACCGCCACATCGCGGCTCGCCGCGTCGCAGGTTCCCCAGGACCTGGGTGCGCTGGTCGGCCGCGACGAGGACCGCGGCACCGAGACCGTCGCGGTGCGCACGGTCATCGGCTCGCTGGACGACGTCGCCGCCGACTCCTACGACGCCTACCTCCGGTTACATCTGCTCTCGCACCGGATGGTGGTCCCGCATGGCCTGAACGCGGGCGGGCTGTTCGGCGTGTTGAGCAACGTGGTGTGGACCAACCACGGCCCCTGCGCCGTCGACGGGTTCGAGTCGGTCCGGACCCGGCTGCGCCGCCGCGGGCCGGTGACCGTCTACGGCGTCGACAAGTTCCCGCGGATGGTCGACTACGTCGTGCCCACCGGGGTGCGCATCGCGGATGCCGACCGGGTGCGCCTCGGCGCCCACCTGGCGCCCGGCACCACCGTGATGCACGAGGGCTTCGTCAACTTCAACGCCGGCACGCTGGGCGCGTCGATGGTCGAAGGCCGCATCTCCGCCGGTGTGCTGGTGGGCGACGGGTCGGACATCGGTGGCGGCGCGTCGATCATGGGCACCCTGTCGGGCGGCGGCACGCAGGTCATCGCGATCGGGAAGCGCTGCCTGCTGGGGGCGAATGCGGGGCTGGGCATCTCGCTCGGCGACGACTGCGTCGTCGAGGCCGGCCTCTACGTCACCGCGGGCACCAAGGTTGCCCTGCCCGGCGGCACGACGGTCAAGGCCCGTGACCTGTCCGGCGCCGACAACCTGCTGTTCCGCCGCAACTCGGTCACCGGGGCCGTCGAGGTGACCTCGCGCGACGGCCAGGGCATCGCGCTCAACGCCGAACTGCACGCCAACTGACGTCGGCGGCAGCCGTTGGACTGCAGGGGAGTCAGCGGCAGCCGTTGGACTGCAGGTCGGGCAACGCGGCCGGCCCCAACGCCGCCCCGTTGGTCTCCGGCAGCAAATAGGTGCTCACCAGGCTGATCGACACCAGCGCGGCCAGCAGCAGGCTCAGCGCCCAACTGCCGAAGCTGGCCAGCAGTGTGCCGGCGATCAGCGGCGGCAACGCGCCGCCGAGGATGCCAGCGAGGTTGCTGGACAGCGCGGTGCCGGTGTAGCGGTAGCGGGTGGCGAACAGTTCGGGCACGAATGACGCGGTGGGGCCGGAGGCGATCGCGCCGACGGCGTACATGCCGACGATCGCGACCGCGAACAGGACCGGGCTGCCGGTGTCCATCAGCGGGATCACCACCAGCGACCACGGCAGCGACGCCGTCCGGCCCACCAGCATCATCCGGCGCCGCCCGACCCGGTCGGACAGGCTCGCGGAGATCGCGACCAGCGCGATGCTGGCCAGCCCGCCCAGCACCCCGACGACCAGGATCAGGGTGCGCGAGTGCCCCAGTTCGCTCTGGGCGTACCGGGCCAGGTAGGTGCTGGCCATGTAGACGAATCCGAAACCGCTGACGACGCTGCCCCCGGCCAGGGCGATCGTGCGGTGTTCGCGGCGCAGCACCTCTGTGATCGGCGCTTCGGTGACGACCTCAGAGACGACCCTGCGGGCCTTCTCACGGGCGAACACCGGCGTCTCGTCGATGTTGAGCCGCACGTACAGGGCGACGACGATCAGCGCCGCGCTGATCAAAAACGGCACCCGCCATCCCCATTGCAGGAATGCGGCGCTCTTTTCGCCGATGGTCGCGTTCACCCCGAGGAACACCAGGCTGGTCAGCACCAGCGCGACACCCCCGCCCAGCGGGGTGAACATGCCGTACCGGCCGCGCTTGCCGGCGGGCGCGTACTCGGCGCTCAGCAGCGCCGACCCCGCCCACTCGCCGCCGACCGCGAACCCCTGCAGCACCCGCAGCGCGATCAGCAGCATCGGGGCGGCCGCCCCGATGGTCGCGGGGGTGGGCACCATGCCCACCCCCAACGTGGACACCGCCATGATCAGCAGGGTGGCGACGAGCGTCTTCTTGCGCCCCAACCGGTCCCCGAGGTGCCCGAACACCGCCGCACCGAGCGGCCGGGAGAGAAACGCGGTCGCAAACGTCCCCATCGAGGCGACCGTGGCCATCGTCGCGCTCAGGTGCGGGAAGAACACGGTGGGGAACACCAATGCGGCCGCGATGCCGTAGATGAGGAAGTCGTAGAACTCGATGGCGGAGCCGACCAGGCAGGCGGCGGCCACCCGTCGCATCGGCGTGCCGACGGTACCGGCGTGGGTTGTCACGGTAACGACGGTAGGCGACGATGCGCGGGCGCGCTCGGGGACAGGCCGCGCTCTCACCCCTCGGACAGCAGTTGTTTCTTGAGGACTTTGCCCATGGCGTTGCGGGGCAGCGACTCCACGAAGCGCACCTCGCGCGGCCGCTTGTGCACCGAAAGCTGCTGGGCGACATGGTTGACCAGCTCGTCGGCGGACAGGCCCGACGATCCGACGACGTAGGCGACGATGCGCTGGCCCAGGTCGGCGTCGGGCAGCCCGACGACGGCCACCTCCCCCACGCCCGGATGCCCCAGCAACACCGTCTCGATCTCGCCCGCGCCGATGCGGTATCCGCCGGACTTGATCAGGTCCACCGACTCGCGTCCGACGATGCGGTGCATTCCGTCGCCGTCGACGACCGCGACGTCCCCGGTGCGATACCAGCCGTCGGCGTCGAACGCCTCGGCGGTGGCGTCCGGGCGGTTGAGGTAGCCGTCGAACATGGTCGGCCCGCGAACCTGCAACCGGCCGACCGTTTCCCCGTCGTGCGGCGCCGGGCCGCCGCCCTCGCCGAGCAACCGGGTCTGCACGCCGGGCAGCGGCAGCCCCACCCAGCCGGCGCGGCGCTCACCGTCCACGCGCGTGGACAGCGTGATCAGCGACTCCGAGGCGCCGTAGCGTTCGACGGGCCGATGCCCGGTGAGCCCGGCGAGCCCGTCGAACACCGGAGCCGGCAGCGGCGCGCTGCCGGACACCAGCAGCCGCGCGCTGCTCAGCGCCCGGGCGGCGGACTCGTCGGCGACCACCCGCGACCACACCGTCGGGACGCCGAAGTACAGCGTGCCACCGGCCTGCGAGCACGCCTGCGCGTATCCCGCGGGCGTGGGTCTCCCAGTGTGCACGAAGCGGTTTCCCACCCGCAGCGACCCGAGCAGCCCGAGCACCAGGCCGTGCACGTGGAACAGCGGCAGTCCGTGCACCAGGACGTCCTCGGGGGTCCACTGCCAGGCGTCGACGAGCGCGTCGAGGTCGGCGGCGATCGCCCGCCGGCTCAGCACCACGCCCTTGGGCAGCCCGGTGGTGCCCGAGGTGTAGATGACCATCGCGGTCGCGTCGGGCGACGGCTCGGGATAGCGGTGCCAGGAGCGCGCGTGCAGGCGGACCGGGATGTGCGGCAGGCCCTCGGGCTCGTCCGGCCGGGGCCCCAGCCAGGCCTGCACGCCGGAATCGGTGAGCATGTGGCGGCGTTCGGAGGCACCGACGTCGGCGGGCACCGGGACGAACGGGACGCCGGCGATCAGGCAACCGGTGACCGCCAGCACCGTCGCTGCGGTCGGGGTGGCCAGCACCGCGAGGCGGTCCGCGCCGGACACCCGCTCGGCCACCGACGTCGCGGCGCCGAGCAGGTCGCCGCGGCTGAGGGTGACGCCGTCGATGCGCACCGCGTCGGCGATGTCGGTCGCGGTGACGAGCGCGGGGTTCAGGGAATCCAGCAGCACGTGAGCAGGTTACTGCTCGACGCAGATCTTGGGATCCGGGTGGCCCGGGATCGCCCCGCCGCGCCGCAGCCCGGCCACGGGTTCGTCAGGCGGGAATCCCGATGGCCTTCACCTCCGTGTACTGGTGCAACCCGCGAATCCCGCCGCTCTCCCGGCCGAATCCGCTCAACTTGAAGCCCCCGAACGGGGCGTCGCCGGGCCCCACGCCGTTGATCGCGATCTGCCCGGTGCGGATACGGCGGGCGAGACCGAGTGCCCGGTCCACGTCGCCGCCCCATACGGCGCCGGACAGGCCGTAGCGGGAGTTGTTCGCGATCGCCACGGCGTCGTCGTCGCCGGAGTAGCGCAACACCGCAAGAACGGGGCCGAAGACCTCCTCCTGGGCGATCGCCGAGTCCGGGTCGACCTCGGTGAGAATCGTCGGCTCGACATAGAACCCGGCATCCAGCCCGGCCGGACGGCCGCCGCCGGTCACCAGTTTCGCCCCGTCGCCGACCGCCCCGTCGACGTGCTTGTGGACGCGGTCGCGCTGGGCCGCGCTGATCAGCGGTCCCATCTGCGTCGCGGGGTCCCGTGGGTCGCCGACCACCACGTCGCCGGCGAGCGCGACCAGCCGATCGACGATGTCGTCGTGCAACGAATCGGGCAGCAGCAGCCGGCTGTGCAGGATGCAGGCCTGCCCGGCGTGCAGTGAGCAGCAGTTGAACAGCAACTGCTGCAGCATCTCGTCGGTGACGGTCGCGTCGTCCAGGACGATGCTGGCCGACTTGCCGCCGCACTCCAGCAGCAGCCGCGTCATGGCGTCGCCCGCAGCGCGCATGACCTCGCAGCCGACGGCCGAGCTGCCGGTGAAGCTGATCATGTCGATGCGCGGGTCGGTGGTGAGCAGCGTGGCGGCCGGCAGGCCCGACGGCGTCACGACGTTGACCACCCCCGGCGGGATGTCGGTGTGCTCGTCGATGATTCGGGCCAGCGCGAGCCCGGCCAGCGGCGTCAGCGGCGACGGCTTGAGCACGACGGTGTTGCCCGCGGCCAGCGCGTTGTTCACCTTCATGACGTTGAGGATGTGCGGGAAGTTCCACGGCGTCAGGATGGACACCACACCGAGGGGCTCGTGGCGCAGCACGGTGGTACCGGCGCCGATCCCGGTGACCGGCTCGTCGACCAGCTGTGTGGCCAACTGGGCGGCGTGCATGGACGTGTATCCGGCGCCGTCGATCTGCATCATGCGTTCGTTGGCGACGCAGCCCCACTCCGCCTGCGCGAGCGCGAAGAACTCGTCGGCGTGCTCGAGCAGCGCGGCGCCGAGCTGGTTGAGGCAGCCGGACCGGCCCTCCGGGCCCATGCGCGACCAGGGGCCGTCGTCGAACGCGCGGCGCGCGGCCGCGATCGCGTCGCCGACCTGCGCGGCGCTCGCGTCGGGGGCGCCGGCGATGACCTGCTCGGTCGCCGGGTCGATGTCGTCGTAGCGGCCGTCCTCCGGTTCGACCCAGCAGCCGTCGATATAGAGCCGATAGGTGTCGGCCAGGGGACCCGGAGGTGATGACTCGGCCATGCGCTTCCTCACGGAACGTCGGACATCTTGCGAGACAGTGTTCACCCGTGCCGCCGCGGCGTCAATCACCGCGAACACGAATTTTCCTGTATCGCACCGGTTTCAACCGAGTGCACGCGTTGTTGACTTAACCGGTGGGCCGGAGTAGACACAACGTCTCAAGACATATCGAATCACTATGTCGGATCGTGTGTCCAGGGAGGCCGGCCGTGCAGACCACTGTTCCACTGCACTCCCCCGATTTCTATGCCGCCGACCCCTACCCGGCGTACCGGGAACTGCGCGCGACCAACCCGGTCTGCTGGAACGACGTCACCCACTTCTGGGCGCTGCTGAAGTACGAGGACATCCTCGGCCCCGACTCCGAGGAGTTCAAGGTCACCCGCCACCCGAACCCGCACATCGCCTTCGGCTGCGGCGAACATTCATGCGTGGGAGCGCAATTGGCGCGCCTGGAGGCGCGCGTGGTATTCGAGGAGCTGCTGCGCCGGTTTCCCCGGCTGGAGCTGGTGGGCGAGGTGGCCCGGATGCGGGCCACGATGGTCCCCGGGGTGAAGCGGATGCCGGTACGGCTCGGGGCCTGACATGTATCTGGACTACCAGACCGCCCAACTGGGGTGGCGCGAGCCCCGCGACCTTCGCGCTTCCCACGATGACCGCTTCCCACGATGACCGCTTCCCACGATGGCCGCTTCCCACGATGACCGCTTCCCACGATGACCGCTTCCCACGATGACAAAGACAAAGATAAAGACGGCCATCCCAAAGGAGGACAGGGTTCGTGAGGAAACCAGATACGGCGTTCCACGCCAAGCTGCGGGCGCTCGTCGACCGGCCCACCGGCGGCACCGGAAAACCCTCGGTGGCACCGGATCCGGTGAACCAGCCGATGATCCGCCACTGGGCCCACGCCCTGGGCGACATGAACCCGGTCTACCTCGACCCGCAGTTCGCGGCCGCGTCGCGGTTCGGCGGCGTCGTGTCACCCCCGGTCATGCTCCAGACCTGGACGATGCCGTCGCCGAAACTCGAAGGCATCGGAGAACGCGGCGGTGCGCCCGTCGAGATCGACGACAATCCCACGGCGTTTCTCGACGAGGCCGGATACACCAGCACGGTTGCCACCAACTCCGAGTTCGAGATCGAGCGCTACCCGCGGCTGGGCGATGTCATCAGCGCGACATCGGTGTACGAGGAGGTCTCCGAGGAGAAGAAGACAGCACTGGGTACCGGGTTCTTTCTCACCTGGGTGACCACCTACACCGACCAGAACGGCGAGGTGCTCGGGCGGCAACGATTCCGCGTGCTGCGATTCAGGCCGCAGCGCTGATGGCCTCCCGCCCGGTCCCGACGCTCAGCCCGGACACCGAGTTCTTCTGGAACGGACTGCGCGAGCACAAACTGCTGATCCAGCGCTGCACCGGATGCGGGGCGCTGCGCCACCCGCCGCGGCCGATGTGCCCGAAATGCCGTTCCCTGGAGTGGGACACGGTGCAGGCATCGGGCCGCGGCACTGTCTACAGCCACGTGATGCCGCGCGAACCCCGGTTCCCCTTCCTCGAGTACCCCTACATCGTCGTGCTGGTGGAACTCGCCGAGGGGATTCGGCTGGTGTCGAACCTGTGCGACATCGACCCGGCCGACGTCACGGTCGGGATGGAAGTCGAGGTCTTCTATCAGACGTTCGATGACCTGGTGCTGCACCAGTTCCGTCCAGCCGGTTGAGCCATCGTGGCTTTCACCAGCGCAGCTCGCCGGCACCGCCAGCACCTACCCGGAAGGAAACCGATGACGACCACCCAGACCCGCACCACCACCTTGCGGTGGGCCGACATCGACGTCGGCGACGAGGTGACCCCACTCGAAATCCCCATCACCACGACGATGATCGTCGCCGGCGCGATCGCCTCCCGCGACTTCATGCCCGTGCACCACGACCGCGACTACGCCGACAAGCAGGGCTCGCCGAACCTGTTCATGAACATCCTGACCAGCAACGGCTATTGCGTCCGCTTCCTCACCGACTGGGCCGGGCCCGAAGCGATGATCACCAAACTGTCCATCCGCCTGGGTGTTCCGTGTTTTCCCGACGACCCGCTGCGGTTCACCGGCACTGTGACCGGCAAGACCGGCGGATCGGGCGGTGAGAACTTCGTCGAGGTCACCTTCAAGGCCTCCAACAGTCTCGGCGATCACGTCTCGGGCGCCGCCGTCCTGAGCCTGCTCGACGGGGACTTCGGAAGCGACGTCGAAAAGGGCGAGGCATGACGCGGTCGCTGCCCGGCAGCTGCGCCATCGTCGGCATCGGCCAGACCGAGTTCTCCAAGGAATCCGGGCGCAGCGAATTGCAATTGGCCTGCGAGGCCGTCAGCGCCGCACTCGACGACGCCGGACTGGCACCCGCTGACGTCGACGGCATGGTCACCTTCACCATGGACTCCAGCGACGAGATCGACATCGCCCGCAACGTGGGCATCGGCGACCTGAGCTTCTTCTCCCGCGTGCACCACGGCGGCGGCGCGGCGGCCGGCACCGTGGTACATGCGGCGATGGCGGTCGCCACCGGCATCGCCGATGTCGTGGTGTGCTGGCGCGCCTTCAACGAACGCTCCGGGTTCCGTTTCGGCGGGAGCGGCCGCACCGACTTGGGGACCCCGCTGTTCATGGCGCACTACGCGCCGTTCGGATTGCTCACGCCCGCGGCGTGGGTCGCGATGCACGCCCAGCGCTACATGTCGACCTATCGCGTCACCAACGAGGACTTCGGCCGGATCGCCGTGGTGGACCGAAAGCACGCCGCCACCAACCCCGATGCGTGGTTCTACCAGCGCCCGATCACGCTGGATGACCACCAGAATTCGCGGTGGATCGTCGAACCGGTGCTGCGGCTGCTGGATTGCTGCCAGGAAAGCGACGGCGGGGTCGCACTGGTGGTCACCAGCACCGAACGCGCCCGAAACCTGCGGCAACCGCCGGCCGTCATCACCGCTGCCGCCCAGGGCGCGGCCGCCGACGGCGAGATGATGACCAGCTATTACCGCGAGGACATCACCGGGCTCCCCGAGATGGGCGTGGTCGCCGCGCAGCTGTGGCGCGATTCCGGCCTGAAGCCGCAAGATATCCAAACCGCTTTCATCTACGACCATTTCACCCCGTTCGTGTTCACCCAGCTGGAGGAACTCGGCTTCTGCGGGCGCGGCGAGGCCAAGGACTTCGCCACCATCGAACGGCTGTCGCTGGGTGGGGAGTTCCCGATCAACACCAACGGCGGGCTGCTCGGAGAGGCCTACATCCACGGGATGAACGGCATCACCGAGGGCGTGCGCCAGATCCGCGGAACCTCGCACAACCAGGTCGACAACGTCGAGCACGTGCTGGTCACGTCGGGCACCGGCGTGCCCACCAGCGGCCTGATCCTCGCTCCAGTCCGGTAGAAGCCGGATGACTCAAGCTCAATCTCAAGCGACGGCGACGGCGACGGCGACGGCGACGGCGACGGCGACCGCGACCGCGACCCGCGAGCTGATCGTCAAAGCCGCGTATGCCTGTTTCGGCAGGCGGGGACTGCAGAAGGCCACGATCGTCGACATCGCCAAGGCGGCCGGCATGTCCCGCAGCACGATCTACGAGTACTTCAGCGACAAGGCCGCGATCGTAGAAGCGTGCGCCGAACACGCCTCCGAGCGGTTTTACCGCGAGATGGCCACGACGATGGAGCAAGGCCGCTCTCTCGAGGACAAGCTGAGCCGCGCAGCGGTTTTCGTCACGCAGGCGCGCCGGGTCATCGCAGCCGAGCCGTACTTCGACGAGGACGCGGTCAGCCTGCTGCTCACCAAGGACGCCGTCGTGCTGCTGCGCGAGTGCGTCGAGTTCTTCGCGCCCTATCTCGCCGCGGCCAAGCTGACCGGCGAGGTGCGCAAGGACCTCGACGTCGAGGCCGCCGGGGAATGGTTCGCGCGCATACTGTTCTCGCTGTTCAGCACGCCCTCGTCGACGCTGGACCTGCAAAACCCCGAGGTGGCGGCCGAATTCGTGCGCGCGCACCTGGTACGCGGCTTCGCCGGCGAATGCGGGCGGCCCCGCCGGGGCCAGTGACCGCGGCGAGCCACCAGTTCACACTCGGTGACCCCGGGCCGCCAGGGCCCGCAGGAAGAACGTCAGGTTGGCCGGTCGTTCGGCCAGCCGCCGCATGAAGTAGCCGTACCACTGGTCACCGAAGGGCACGTAGACCCGCACCCGGTTGCCGGCGGCGACCAGTCGCCGCTGCTCGTCGGCACGGATGCCGAACAGCATCTGGTGCTCGAAATCGTTTACGTCACGCCTAGATTCGCGTGCCAGCGACGGTACCGCCGCGATGACTGCGGGATCGTGGGAGGCCACCATGGGGTAGCCCGAACCGGCCATCAGCACGCGCAGGCACCTCAGGTACGAATCGGTGACCACGGCGGGGTCGCGGTAGGCCACCGATGCCGGTTCGTCGTAGGCGCCCTTGCACAAACGGATTCGCGCGCCGGTTGCGGCGAACTCTTCGCAGTCGCCCACTGTGCGACGCAGATAGGCCTGAAGAACCGTGCCCAGCCAGGGAAACTCAACCCGCAGGTCGCGCACGATCGTCAGCGTGGAATCCGTCGTCGTGTGGTCTTCGGCGTCCACCGTCACCCACACCCCGGCTCGCTGCGCCGCCTCACAGATCGCAAAAGCGTTCTCCCGGGCGATCTTCTGGCCGTCGCGGTCGAGCGATTGCCCCAGAGCCGACAGCTTCAGCGACACCTCCAAGGTCCGTACGCCGGCCTCGACGCGGTCGCCGAGCCGGCCCAGCCTCTCGATCAGGCCCACGTAGACGCCCACCGCCGCCTCGGCGTCGTCGGCGCCGGTGACGTCCTCGCCGAGGTAGTCGATGCTGACACAGAGCCCCGAATCACGCAGCGCGGCAGCACTGTTCAATACCGACCCGACCGTCTCCCCGGGCACGAACCGCTGCACCACCGTGCGGGTGACCGGCAACCGTTCGGCGGCGCGGCGCAACCCCTTCCTCCGTCCGGCCGCCAGGATCGCCGGGCGAAGCGTGTTGGCGAAGGCCCGCCCCATCAGTCAGATCCCATGTGCGGGTAGCTGTGGCGGGTCGGCGGGACGAAGGTCTCTTTGATGGTGCGTGCCGACACCCAACGCACCATGTTCAGCAGCGATCCGGCCTTGTCGTTGGTGCCAGAGCCCCGCGATCCGCCGAACGGCTGGCGCCCGACCACCGCACCGGTCGGCTTGTCGTTGACGTAGAAGTTGCCGGCCGTGAACCGCAGCCGGTCCTGCGCCGTCAGCACCGCGCGCCGGTCGTCGGCGATCACCGCGCCGGTCAGCGCGTAGCGGGAGCCGGTGTCGACGACATCGAGGATGCCCTCGTACTGGTCGTCGGGGTAGACGTGCACCGACAGTATCGGCCCGAAGTACTCGGTCGAGAAGGATTCGTCGGTCGGGTCGTCGGACAGCAGCACGGTCGGGCGCACGAAATAGCCTTCACTGTCGTCGTATTCGCCGCCCGCGGCGATGGTCACGCCGGGCGCGCCCTTGGCGCGCTCGATGGCGTTGACGTTCTTGGCGAAGGCGCGGCGGTCGATCACCGCGCCGCCGAAGTTGGCCAGATCGGTGACGTCCCCGTACCGTAGCGCCGCCGCCTCGCCCAGGAAGTCGTCACCCATGCGCTGCCACACCGAATGCGGGATGAAAGCCCGCGACGCAGCCGAGCACTTCTGGCCCTGGTAGTCGAACGCACCGCGGATCAGGGCCGTCGACAGCACCTGTGGGTCCGCCGAGGTGTGTGCGACGACGAAGTCCTTGCCGCCGGTCTCGCCGACCAGCCGCGGGTAGCTGTGATAGCCGCCGATGTTGGCACCCACCTGTTGCCACAGGTGCTGGAAGGTGGCCGTGGACCCGGTGAAGTGGATGCCCGCCAGCCGCGGATCGGCCAGCGCCACGTCGGATACCGCGAAGCCGTCCCCGGTCACCAGGTTGATCACCCCGGGCGACAATCCGGCGGCCTCGAGCAGTTGCATGCTCAGGTAGGCCGACAGCGTCTGGGTGATCGACGGCTTCCACACGACGGTGTTGCCCATCAGCGCCGGGGCCGACGGCAGGTTCGCCGCGATCGAGGTGAAGTTGAACGGGGTGACGGCGTAGACGAAGCCGTCCAGCGGGCGGTAGTCGCTGCGGTTCCATTCGCCGGGCCCGCTGAGCGGCTGCTGCTCGAGGATTTGGCGGGCGAACGCGACGTTGAAACGCCAGAAGTCGATCAGCTCGCACACCGCGTCGATCTCGGCCTGGTACGGCGACTTGGACTGGCCGAGCATCGTCACGGCGGCCATCTTCTCCCGCCACGGCCCCGCAAGCAGGTCGCCCGCGCGCAGAAACACGGCGGCACGTTCCTCGAAGGGCATTGCCGCCCACTCGTTCTTGGCGGCCGTCGCGGCCTCGACCGCCGCTGTGGCTTCGGTGCGCCCGGCATTGGTCAACGTGCCCAGCCTGGCGGCGTGCCGGTGCGGCTGCACGACGTCGATCCGCTCGCCGCCACCCATCCGGTGCTTGCCGCCGATCACGTGCGGAAGGTCGATCGTCCGGCCGGCCACCGCGGCCAACTCGGCGATCAGCCGCGCGCGTTCCGGGGAATGCGGCGCGTAGTCGTGGACAGGTTCGTTGGTGGGTACTGGCACGTGGGTGATCGCATCCATGCCTGCCAGGGTCCCCGCCGCCGCCCCCGATATGTTTGTCCGAGCAGACAGGATTAGTCGAACTGAGTAGTAGAATCGGACAACATGCGGGCGGCCGGTGTCGGACTTGGTCAGTTGCTGCTCGCGTTGGACGCAACCCTGGTCACCCTCGTGAGCGCACCTCGCGGCCTCGACCTTCCCGTGGTCTCGGCGGCACTGATCGACTCCGACGACGTGGGGCTGGGTCTGGCGGCGGCGGCGGGTTCGGCCGACATTTTCTTCCTGCTCGGCGTCGCCGACGACGAGGCGCTGAAATGGGTGGACAGGCAGGCGCGCGAACACGTGCCCGCGGCGATCTTCGTCAAGGAGCCCTCGGACGCGCTGGTGACCAAGGCGGTGGCGGCCGGCTCGGCGGTGGTGGCCGTGGAGCCCAGGGCCCGCTGGGAGCGGCTCTATCAGCTGGTCAACCACGTGCTGGAGCATCACGGGGACCGCGCCGACCCGGCGGACGACTCGGGCACCGACCTGTTCGGGCTGGCGCAGTCGCTGGCCGACCGCATCCACGGCATGGTCAGCATCGAAAACGCCGAGTCGCAGGTACTCGCCTATTCGGCCTCCAACGACGAAGCCGACGAGCTGCGCAGGCTCTCCATTCTGGGCAGGGCCGGCCCGCCGGAGCACCTCAAGTGGATCGGTCAGTGGGGCATCTTCGACGCGCTGCGCGCCGGCGGCGAGGTGGTGCGCGTCGACGAACGCCCGGCCCTGGGGCTGCGGCCGCGGCTGGCGGTCGGGATCTACCAACCGGCGAACACCGGTCCGCGCCGCGCCCCGGTGTTCGCCGGCACCATCTGGGTGCAGCAGGGTTCGCGGCCGCTGGCCGACGACGCCGAGGAGGTCTTGCGGGGCGCGGCCGTGTTGGCGGGACGGATCATCGCGCGGCTGGCGGCGCGGCCGTCGCCACAGTCGCGCCGGGTGCAGCAGCTGCTGGGACTGACGGACGGCGAGCCCGTCTCGCCGTCCGCGGTGTCCGCCATCGCCGCAGAGCTCGGTGCCGCCGTCGACGGCAGCGCGGTGCTGATCGGATGGGATACCGCGGACACCACCGCGCCCCGCCCTCCGCGACTTGCCGACGTTGTCGCGTTGAGCGCGAGCGCGTTTCGCGGGGACGCGCAGGTGGCCGCACATCGCTCCCGCATCTATGTGCTGTTGCCCCAGACCGCGACGACGCGGTCGGTCAACTCCTGGGTCCGCGGCACGATCGGCGCGCTGCGCGCCGAGCTCGGTATCGAGCTGCGAGCCGCCATCGCCGCACCGGTCGCCGGTCTGGCGGCTGTCGCAGCGGCGCGCACCGAGGTGGACCGCGTGCTCGACAGTGCCGAGCGCCATCCGGTGTCGATCGGGCAGGTCA
>NZ_JBYCLC010000043.1:0-2815 GCF_057473685.1 Mycobacterium sp. TH-M116
ATCGCCTCGACCATTACGCTCGACAGCGAGCCAAACATCTCGGGTGAGGCTGTTCCTAGGGTCCAAAGGCCCAAGCCGACGGCGACGCCGATCACAACGACTGTTTTCGCGGAAATTGTTCGGGCCCAATGAGACCCGTGGAATCGGCCGGCTGGGTCAACGCCGCTCCTTCTTCGCACCGTGCCACCGTGTGGTTGGCCCACCACGACAGGCGATCGTGATCGCGACCACCAGCAGCACCGGGATCACCGCGGGGATCAGCACGTCGGAGAGCGTCAACAGCCCCTCGTTTCGCCCGCGGGTCAGGTCCGCACCCAGGGCGGTCATGACGGCGAAGCCAGTGAGCACGACGCCCACGAGCACCCGAGCGCTGACTCTCGTCACCTCACGTCGCCGCTCCGGTTGGGTACCCGAGCCGGCCGGGGCGGTGAGCCAGCTCGCGTCGCGATAGACCAGCCGGGCCGTCGCCACCATCGCGGTCACCGTCGCCGCGGTGAACAGCCACCCGCTCAACGCCAATTGGATGCCCCCGCTGAGCATGTGGCCGCTGGTGCATCCGCCGGCCATCCTGGCACCGAAGAGCACCAGAAACGAACCGCCGAAGCAGCCGATGGCGCGCCTGGCCGGGCTTGGGCCGAACCGGTTACGCCAGGAGGGCGGCACGACCGGACGGAAGGCGGTGAAGCGCCGGCTGATGAACAGTGCGCAGATGAACCCGCCGAAAAAGACGCCGACATCGGTGAACGGCTCCCATCCGATGTTGCTGAACACCGTTGCGCTGTAAGCGAAATGGGGCAAAAACAGGTGCCCGACAAGCCAGGAATACGTCGTGGACTGCCCGAAGATCTGATGCAGGAAGATCGCCAGGACCGTGACTGTGGCGATGGCGAACCCGACGGTGCTGATGGTTCGCGCGTAGAAGTTGGCGCTGGGGACCTCGCGCGACGTCAGGCGCTGATACCAGTTCGGGGCGGTTGACCCCGTCGCGTCGACCGCTCCTTCGGCAAGGTAGTGCGCGGTGTCGCGCATGAGCACCAGATCATGCTCGTCGAGCGGGCAGCGCGCCAGGTGCCGAAAACAACTGTGCGTGCCACCCCGATACCGGGGCAGGAAGTACAGCAGCGTCAAGGCCACTCCTGCGTAGCCGAGGGCCACGACGAACGTCGGCAGCGGACGGATGTGCGCGATGTTGCCGGTGACCACCAGATCCCCGAAGTTGGCCGCGCTGACCAGCCAGCGCCCGGCAGGTGTCTCATAGAGCGCTGTCCACGCTGCCGCGCCCAACAAGCCGCCCGGGATCGCGTACAGCACGTCGCGGCGGCCTTCGCCGAGGGCGATCCACTCGCTGCCGGGGAAATAGCCGCTGATGGCCACGCCCACACCGAAGAGCAATCCCCCCAAGGTCACTCCGTAGACATAGAGCGGCTTGGGGGAGAAATGCATCGCAAACCCCAGCGCGTAGAGGCCGTAGAGCATGAGCGCGCCGACCGCTGTGACGAACGCAAAACAACCGATGAGCAGCCGGTCGACGAGCCTGGCCGCCCGGATGACGGTCTCGGGGTTGCCGATTCCCCACAGGGCCGCGGGAATACCGAACGCGGCGCCGATGAGCAACCCCACCCAAAGCGGAGCGGTCACGTCCACCATGTCGATCCATTGTGCGCCACGTCGGGAACGCAGACGACGCCGGCGTACCGAACCGGGCGGAGCCAGCGGCCGCGAAGGCCAGTCGAGAACGGCTAACGTGGTGGGATGAAACGCCGTCCGGATCTGCTCCAGCGTGGAATGCGCGGGATGCGCAGGCCGCAAGGGGGGATGATCCTGACCGGTTTCGTGGGAGTCAATCTGCTGCTCGACACGGCCATGGGGTGGTGCCCGACGAGCCTGCTGCTGCATCGGACGGGCGTTCCGGCGGCGGCCGAACGCCCATCCGGCGCATAGTTCGGAGCCACTGGTGGGCGTCGCTGTCGCGATGACGCTGAGTGCCACCCGCGTCGCCGCATCGGTGCCGTTGGGGTTTGTGATCGGGTTGTCGCTGGGTGCGCTGGGCGGCGGCGGATCGATCCTGGCGGTACCGGCACTGGTCTACGGCGCGGGCGAGACCCCGCACGCGGCGACAACGACGTCGCTCATCGTGGTTGGGGTATCCGCCATGGTGGGAACGGTGCGCCAGCTGAGAGCCGGGCGGGTGCGACTCGTCTGGGGCCTGACATTCGGGCTCGTCGGCATCGGCGGATCGTTTCTGGGCTCGGCGAGCAGTCGGGCGATACCCGATAACGTGCTGCTCCTGGCCTTCTCGGGCTTGATCGTGGTGGTCGCGTGGCGCTTGCGTGGCCGCCCGGGGGAGACGCCGCGCCGTGCCGAGCAGCACACTGCGGTCGAGATCACTTCCGGGCCGGAACTTCCAGCTCCGGCGAAAACGCCTGACCATGCGCGAACCGCGATGGGCACCGCCGTACGGGTGGTGATCGCCGGAACCGTGGTGGGATTCCTCACCGGGTTTTTCGGTGTGGGCGGCGGTTTCGTCGTCGTTCCCGCTCTGGTCCTGACGCTGGGCTACGAGATGCCGGTCGCGGTCGGCACCTCCCTGCTGGTGATCGCCATCAGCTCGGCCGAAGGGCTGCTGTTTCGACTCTCCGACAGCGACATCGATTGGGCGGTGGCGATTCCGTTCACCGCGGCGGCGATCGTCGGCGTGCTCCTCGGGGACAGGGTCGCCGCCACAGTGCCGGCGGCGCGGCTCACGACGTGGTTCGTCTGGCTGATGCTCGCGGTCGCCCTCTACACGGCAGCCGAATCGGTGCTGGCGTCGGTG
>NZ_JBYCLC010000044.1:0-8901 GCF_057473685.1 Mycobacterium sp. TH-M116
CCGGGCGCCATCAGCAGCACCTGGTCGCAGACGTCGAGGTAGGTCAGCGAGTGCGTGACCACCAGCACCACCCGGCCGGCATCGGCCAACTGCCGCAGCATCGTCATGACCTGCAGGTCCAGCGCCGGGTCCAGCCCCGACGTCGGCTCGTCGAGGATCAGCAGCGACGGCCCGGTGAGCAGCTCGAGCGCGACCGAGGCGCGTTTGCGCTGCCCGCCCGACAGTGTGTCGACGCGGCTGTGGGCATGCTGCGTCATCCCCAGTTCACCGAGCACCTGCGCGACCACCTGCGCGCGATCTGCCTTGCTGGTGTCGGGCGGCAGCCGCAGTTCGGCCGCGTAGCCCAGGGCCTGGTTGACCGTCAGCTGGCGGTGCACGACATCGTCCTGGGGGACCATCCCGATCCTGGTCCGCAGCGACGCGTACTCGGTGTGGATGTCGTGGCCCTCGAAGGTGACCGAGCCCGAGCTCGGGGTGGCGTAGCCGGCGATCAGCCGCGACAGGGTGGTCTTGCCGGCACCGGACCCGCCGATGATGGCGGTCAGCGTGCCGGGCCGGGCGGTCATCGAGATCCGCTCGAGCAGGTTCTTGCCGTCGACGCGGAAGTCGACCGCCCGGACCTCCAGGCCGCCGGTGCGTGCGGCCGCCTCGTGGCGGCGCACCAGGACGCCGTTGCTGAACAGCAGGTCGACGTTGCCGATCGTGACCGCGTCGCCCTCGGCGAGTACGGCAGAGCCGACCCTGACCCCGTTGACGAAGGTCCCGTTGATGCTGTTCGCGTCGCGGATTTCGGTGCCGATCGGCGTCGGCGTCAGCAATGCGTGGTGGCGTGAGGCCAGCACGTCGTGGATGACGATGTCATTGTCCAGTGACCGCCCGATCCGGACGGGCCCGCCGGCCGGCGACTCACGACGGCCGGCGGGCCACGGCGAGCGGATCCGGGCGGTCGGTAACTCGGCCACCTCACCGGTGACGCCGATCCGGGTCGGCGGGTGTCCACGCCAGCTGCGGGTGGGTGGCCCGGCGAGGGGAATCGACTCCGTCGGCGGCGCGAGGCCCACGATGCCGTCGTGGCGTCCGACCTCGAACGTGAGCCGCGGGCCGTCGGGCAGGCCGAGGTTGATGCTGTGGCCGTCGTGGAGGGCGGCCTGCGGCACCCGCCGGCCGTTGATGAACATCCCGTTCAGCGAGTTGTTGTCGATCGCCGTCCACCTGCCCTCACCGAAGCGCAGCAACAGGTGCGCTCGGGCGATCAGCGGGTGGGCCACACGCAGGTCGGCGCGCACATCATTCCCGACGACCACGTCGCGGCCCGGCGCGAAGCTGCCCTGCGTTGTGTCGGTCCGAACCGTGAGCACGGGCTGCGCGGATCGGGTCACCAGATCAGATTAGACGCCGCCGCCGGGTCTGCAGCCGGCCGAAAAGCCCTCGGTCCAGGGTCAGCGTTTGAGGCGGATATGCCACCGGATCAAGCCGGCGTAGGCCAACGACAGCACCGAAAGCATGACCATGTCGAAGACCAGGATGTGTTTGGAGTGCTGCCAGATCGGGTCGTTGGTCGGGATCTGTTTGACCTTGACCAGCGCCGGAAAGTCGATCGAGGATGCGCCCGCGGCGTAGCCCCAGCGTGCCGGGGTCAGCCAGGCGAGCTGTTCGAGGCCGAAACGGCCGTAAACCGGGATCATCCCGCCGGAGAGCACCAGCTGCGACATGATCGACACCACCAGCATCGGCATGATCTGCTCGTTGGACTGCGCCAGGGCCGACAGCATCAGGCCCAGGAGCGCCGACGCGACGCAGGTGGCGGCGACGGTGACGAACAGGGCGAAAGTGGCATTGCCGAACAACGGCGGTGCCTCGGTCGGGGCGCCCTTGCCGAGCCGCACGATCAACGTCGCCACCGCGGCCTGTGCGGTTGCGAAGGCGGAGAAAACCGCGATCTTGGCCAGCAGGTAGGCGTTGGTGGACAAACCGACAGCCTGTTCGCGCTTGAAGATCGCGCGCTCGCCGATCAGGTCGCGGATGGTCAGCGCCGTGCCCATGAACACGGCCCCGATGTTGAGCAGCACCATGATGTACTGCGGCTGCGTGGGCGCGGAGCCCAGTGGATCGGCGGGCCCGAGGCCGGGGTTGGGCCCTTTCACCGTCAGCGACAGCGCGCCGATGAGGAACGGCAGCACCGCCAGGAAGATCGTGTAGCCGCGGTCGGAAACGACGAGCCGAACCTGTCGGCGGACGATTGTGGACAGCTGCCGCCACAGATTCGTCTTGGGTGGATCGCCCAGGTCCGCCGGGCTCTGCGGGGACGGCGGCTGCTGCGCATGGTCGCTGCGCTCTTTGAAGCGGCGGTTGGCCTCGTCGGGATCGGCTCCCACGTTGGCGAAGATGTCGGCCCAGTTGCGCGTGCCCATGGTGGACTCGACCTGATCGGGTGGACCGCAAAACGCGGTCTTGCCGCCCGGTGCGATCAGCAGGATCTGGTCGCAGACGTCCAGGTAGGACACCGAGTGGGTGACGACCATCACCACGCGGCCCGCGTCGGCGAGCTGGCGCAGCATCAGCATGACCTGGCGGTCCAGCGCCGGGTCCAGGCCCGAGGTCGGCTCGTCGAGCAGCAGCAACGACGGTTGGGTCAGCAGTTCGAGTGCCACCGAGGCGCGTTTGCGCTGGCCGCCCGACAACTTGTCGACCCGGGTCTCGGCATGCTCGGTCATGTCGAGTTCTTCGAGTACCTGCGCGACGATCTGCGCCCTCTCCTCTTTGCTGGTGTCGGGCGGCAGGCGCAGTTCGGCAGCGTAGCCCAGGGCCTGGTTGACGGTCAGCTGGCGATGCACGACGTCGTCCTGCGGGACCATCCCGATCCTGCTGCGCATGGACGCGTATTCCTTGTGGATGTCGTGCCCTTCGAAGCACACCGAGCCTGAGCTGGGGTTGGTGTACCCGACGATCAGCCGCGACAGCGTGGTCTTACCCGCACCGGAACCGCCGACGATGGCCGTCAGAGTCCCGGGGCGCGCCGTCAGCGAGATGTGGTCGATCAGTTGCTTGCCGTGCTCGACACTGAAGCAGACCGCGTTCACCTCGAGACCGCCGCTGCGCGTCGCGGCTTCGGTACGCCGGACCAGGGTGTCGCGGGTGAACACCAGGTCGACGTTCCCGATGGTGACCACGTCTCCCTCGGTCAGCACCGCCGACCCGACGCGGATGCCGTTGACGAACGTCCCGTTGCCGCTGTGCGCGTCGCGGATCTCGGTGCCCAGCGGCGTCTGGACCATGAACGCGTGATGGCGCGACGCCAGGACATCCTGGATGACGATGTCGTTGTCGGTGGCGCGCCCGATCGTGATCGCGCCGTCCGGCTTCTGCAGCGTCCCGGAGCGGGACGGCATCAGGGCCTGCATCATCTTCGTCGCCAGGTTCGCCTCGTCCGGCTCACTGGTCGCGCCGGGTGGCGAGATCTGGGTCGGCGGTGACGACAGCGAAGGATCCGGGGGCATCGGCGCGGGGATGTGCGGTTGTGGCCGGACGTTCCCGGGCGGTGGCGGCGGGCCCGCCGGGTGCATTCGCGGTCCGGCCGCGACCGACGGGCGCAGGGGCGGGCCGTGTGGTGGCGGCGGGTCAGGATGCGGTCTGGGCGGGGGGGCCGACAGCCGGCCCGGCGACGGCGCGGGCGGGCCGAGGTGGGCGGGCGGGCCGAGGTGCGCGGGCGGGCCGAGGTGGGCGGGCGGAGCGCCGGGCGACCCGGACCAGGCCGCGCCCGAGAACGGGGGCGCACTCGAGGGGAGACGCATCGACTCGGTCTGGGGCGGACGTCCGGCCATCCCCTGGTGCCGGCCGACCTCGAACCTGAGCTGAGGCCCGTCGGGGTTGCCGATGTTGATGCACTGGCCGTCGTGGATGTCGACGACGGGAACGCGCCGGCCGTTGACGAAGGTCCCGTTCAGCGAACCGTTGTCGATCGCCAGCCAGCGGCCCTGGTCGAAGCGAAGCAACAGGTGGGCCCGCGAGATCAGGGGGTGGGTGACCCGCATGTCGGCCCGCAGGTCGCGGCCGACCACCACGTCGTGGCCCGCTGCGAACGTGCTTTCTCCTCCGTCGTAGCGGACGGTCAGTACCGGTGGGGATGGAGCCATCATCGGGACAACTTTATCTGTTGCAACGAAGTTCGCCGTCGAGCTCGATCGCCTGCGGCTGCGTTTACCTCAGCGGGCTGCATCGGGGGCGCCGGTGACCACGCAATACGTGCGGCTGTAGATGGTGGCCATGCACTGGTTGCAGTGCGTACAGGCCGAACGCACGTTGCGCCGGGCGCCGTCGGCGGCGATCCGGTTGATCAGATCAGGCTCGGCGAGCAGCGCCCGGCCCATCGCGACGAACTGGAAACCCTCCGCCATCGCCAGATCCATGGTCTCCCGGTTGGTGATGCCGCCGAGCAGGATCAGCGGCATCGTCAGCTCGGCGCGGAACAGCTTGGCGTGGTGCAGAAGATAGGCCTCGCGGTAGGGGTACTCGCGCAGGAACTTCTTGCCCGTCATGCGCATGCCCCAGCTCACCGGCGGCTTGAAGGCGGCGGCGAACTGCTTGAGCGGGGCATCGCCGTGGAACAGGTACATGGGGTTGACCAGCGAGCTGCCCGCGGTGAGCTCGATCGCGTCCAGCCCGCCGTCGTCTTGTAGCCATCTGGCAGTGGTCAGCGCCTCCTCGGTGTTGATGCCGCCACGCACACCGTCGGTCATGTTGAGTTTGGCGGTGACCGCGATCCGTCCCGCTCCGCGCATCTCGACCGCGCGGCGCACCGCCATCACCAGCCCGCGGGCCACCTTGGCCCGGTTCTCCAGCGAGCCGCCGAACTCGTCGTCGCGATGGTTGATCAGCGGCGACAGGAACGCGCTCGCCAAATAATTGTGGCCCAGGTGAATCTCGACCGCGTCGAAGCCGGCGTCGATGGCCAGCAGGGCGGCGTCGGCATGTGCGGCTGTCACGGCGTCGATGTCGTCGCGGGTCGCCTTTCTGGCGAACCGCATCCCGATCGGGTTGAAGAACCGTACCGGCGCCAGGGCGGCGGCCTTGTTGGACTTGGCGTTGGCGACGGGACCGGCGTGGCCGATCTGCGCGCTCACCGCCGCTCCTTCGGCGTGGACCGCGTCGGTGAGCCGGCGCAGTCCGGGCACCGCTTCAGGGCGCATCCAGAGCCCGTTGCCCTCGGTGCGGCCGCCGGGGGAAACCGCGCAGTAGGCGACGGTCGTCATGCCGACCCCGCCCGCGGTGGGCAGGCGGTGGTATTCGATCAAGTCGTCGGACACCAACCCGTCGGGCGTGCGCGCTTCGAACGTCGCCGACTTGATGGTGCGGTTACGCAGGGTCACCGGACCCAGCATGGCCGGGGCGAACACGTCTGCAGGGGTAGACATAGCGGGAGCCTAATGGCGATCGCAACCGCGGCTGCCTGGTGTCCCTGCCGGGCGCGGCGGGTCGCCCTCGGTCGGCCCCGCGCCGGGCATGCCAAACTGTGAGGCGTGGGCGCAATCGCACTGGACGGCAAGGCCACCCGCGACGAGATCTTCGTCGACCTGAAGCAGCGGGTGGCCGCGTTGACTGCGGCGGGTCGCACCCCGGGGCTGGGCACCATTCTGGTCGGTGACGATCCGGGGTCACAGGCCTACGTGCGCGGCAAGCACTCCGACTGCGCCAAGGTCGGCATCCTCTCGATCCGCCGCGATCTGCCCGCCGACACCACCGCCGCGACGCTGCAGGAAACCATCGACGAGCTCAACGCCAACCCGGAGTGCACCGGATACATCGTCCAGTTGCCGCTGCCCGGGCATCTGGACGAGAGTGCGGCGCTGGAGCGCATCGACCCGGGCAAGGACGCCGACGGGCTGCACCCGACCAACCTGGGTCGCCTGGTGCTCGGCATTCCGGCGCCCCTGCCGTGTACTGCGCGCGGCATCGTGCACCTGCTGCGGCGCTACGGTGTGGAGATCGCCGGGGCACACGTGGTCGTCGTGGGCCGCGGTGTGACGGTCGGCCGTCCGCTGGGGCTGTTGCTGACGCGCCGATCCGAGAACGCCACGGTGACCTTGTGTCACACAGGAACGCAGGACCTGTCCGCGTTCACCAGGCAGGCCGATGTCATCGTGGCCGCCGCCGGTGTTCCGCACATGCTGACTTCCGACATGGTGCGTCCCGGTGCCGCGGTGGTCGACGTGGGGGTCAGCCGCACCGAGCGCGGCCTGGTGGGCGATGTGCATCCGGACGTGTGGGAGGTGGCGGGTCACGTGTCGCCCAACCCCGGCGGCGTCGGCCCCTTGACGCGCGCGTTCCTGCTGACCAACGTCGTCGAGCTGGCCGAGCGGGAATGAACGGCCGCGCTGCGCTGCGGGCTCAGTGGCCGATCCTGCTGGTCGGGCTGATCTTCGCGACCGCTTTCGTCTTGGCCGGGGCCAACTTCTGGCGTCGAGGTTCGTTGCTCATCGGCATCGGCGTCGGCGTCGGCGCGATGCTGCGGCTGGCGCTGTCCGACGACCGGGCCGGCCTGTTGGTGGTCCGCAGCAAGGGCGTCGACGTCACCACCACCGCGACGGTGGGGGCGGCGATGGTCTACATCGCCTGGACCATCGACCCGCTGGGTACCGGTTAGACCCCCGGCACCGCGGGCAGGCCCGGCATGCCCGGGAGCTGCGGCAAGCCGCCGGTCAGGTTGCCGTTGGCGATCGACGCGATCTCCTCGGGACAGTAGGTCTGGATTGCGATGGTGGTGAACATCTGCGCCATCTGAGGGGACATGCCTCCGCCCCTGACCGTGGCCACGGTGGCGGCCAAGTTCCCGCCCGGCTCTTCGAGCATCGGGCAGACGGACTGGCCCACGCCGATCGCGTTGCCCGGTTCGCCGAAGTTGATCCCGGCGTGGTTGAGCGCGTCGATGAAAGCGTCGTCGGTCCCCCAGTCGGCCTCGGCCGGTGCCGCGAGGGCCGCCGCCGCCGCGACGACAGCCGCCGCGCCTGCCAGGAGCCTGATACTCAAGGGCTGATGACGTAACATGCAGATCCAATCGGTCGTGCGTACCAGTGCTTTCAAGACAGCTTCCCCGTCTGTCGTGAGCGCTCCTCCGGCACTCGGATCACCCCGAGAACTTTGGCCTATCACGATCACATCGAGGGCACGGTGGGATCAAGTTTCGCACACTGTGCCGTTTCGTGCGCGCCGCTCGTCAGGAACATCGGCTATCGGGCGAGGGCACGCGCAACCGCGAAACGGCGGATGATGGGCACATCGACGCCACACTGTGATCCGACACGCGCGTCGGCGCGGCCGCTTGCCGACCTCGAATGTTCCAGAATCCGGCTCATGACGACGAATGAGAGCCGCCCGGCGGACCGTGCGATCTCGCGCCAGACGTTCCTTCGCGGCGCCGTCGGGATGCTGGCGACGGGGACGGTATTGGGGACCGCGCGGGCGGCGGCGGAACCGGGCGGCGGGTGGGGCGGCCTGGCATCCTCCCTCGGCGGCAGGGTGCTGCTACCGGCCAGCGGCACCCAATTCGCCGCCGCCAAGCAGGTGTTCAATTCCTTCTACAACAATTCGAATCCGGCCGCGGTGGTCGAGGTCGCGTCGCAGGCGGACGTCCAGAAGGCGGTCGCGTTCGCCACGGCGAACAGGCTTCAGATCGCCCCGCGGGGCGGTGGGCATTCGTTTATCGGTGCCTCGACCGCCGCCAACGCGATGGTCCTCGACTTGCGGGGACTGCCGGGCGGGGCGCAACTGGACGGCGACCACGTGACCGTGACCCCGTCGACGAATCTGTCGGTGCTGCAGCGGGCGTGCGCCGGCGCCGGGCGGGCGGTCCCGGTCGGTACCTGCCCGACGGTCGGCATCGGCGGATCGGCGCTCGGCGGCGGCATCGGTGCCGACACGCGGCGCTTCGGCCTCACCTGCGACACGTTGCAGTCGGCCACGGTCGTGTTACCGAGCGGCGACGTCGTCACCGCCTCCGCCGACGACCACCCCGATCTCTTCTGGGCGCTGCGCGGTGGTGGCGGCGGCAATTTCGGCGTGACGACGTCGATGACGTTCGCGATGTCTGCCGCCGACTCCACCGACGTGGTCCGGCTCGACTTTCCGTCGTCGTCGGCGGTGCAGGTGCTGTCCGGTTGGCAGTCGTGGCTGACCGCGGCCGACCGGAACACCTGGGGTCGAGTCGATCTCGCCATCGGCTCGTCGCAGACGAACTGCCAGATCCTGGCCACCTGTCCTGCGGGTTCGGGAACCTCTGTGGCGAACGCGATCAAGTCCGCGGTCGGCGTGCAACCCAGCAGCATCCAGAACACGACGATGACCCATCTGGACCTGGCGACGTATCTGGCCGGCGGTAGCTCATCAGCGTCGCCGCGTGGCTTCGTGGCCGGGTCAGATGTGATTTCTACGGTGAATGCCGCTGCGGCACATGCGATTGCCACTGCCATCGGGCAGTGGCCCGTGGCCGCCGGTAAGGCCTCCGTGCTCGTCGACCCCCTGGGAGGTGCGGCCGGTGACGTGGCTCCCGGGGATACGGCCTTCCCGTGGCGACAGCAGTCCGCGGTGCTGCAGTGGTACGCCGAACCGGCTGCCAGCCAGGTGCGGGCCGCGACGAAATGGCTGGCCGCCGCGCACCAGGCGGTACAACAGTATTCGGTCGGCGGCTACGTCAACTACCTGGAGGCCAACACCCCGGCGTCGCGCTACTTCGGTTCGAACCTCTCGCAGCTGTCGACCGTGCGGCAGAAGTACGACCCGAATCGGGTGATGTTTTCCGGGTTGACCTTCTGACGCGAAATAACTTGTGTCACTTGTGTTTCTGTGGTCACAATTCGGGGTTTCTTGTCGGTGGCCTTGGTTAGTTTTGCGGTGTGAGTGTTGATCGGG
>NZ_JBYCLC010000045.1:0-13192 GCF_057473685.1 Mycobacterium sp. TH-M116
CAGGCCTGCGAATTCGACTACTCCGGCACGCAGGCGTGCCGGGTGCTGCGGGCCGAGGGCCTGCAGGTGAGCCTGGTCAACTCCAACCCGGCCACCATCATGACCGACCCCGAGTACGCCGACTTCACCTACATCGAGCCCATCACGCCGGCCTTCGTCGAACGGGTGATCGCCCAGCAGGCCGAGCGCGGCAACCGGATCGACGCGCTGCTGGCCACCCTGGGTGGGCAGACCGCGCTCAACACCGCGGTCGCCCTGCACGAGAACGGGGTGCTGGAGCGGTACGGCATCGAACTCATCGGGGCCGACTTCGACGCGATCCAGCGCGGCGAGGACCGGCAGATGTTCAAGGACATCGTCGCCAAGGTCGGCGGCGAATCCGCGCGCAGCCGGGTGTGTTTCACCATGGAAGAGGTCCGCGAGACGGTCGCTGAGCTGGGGCTGCCGGTGGTGGTGCGGCCCAGCTTCACCATGGGCGGGCTGGGCTCGGGCATGGCGCACTCCAGCGAGCAGATCGAGCGGATGGCCGGTGCCGGGCTGGCGGCCTCGCCCAGCGCCAACGTGCTGATCGAGGAATCCATCTACGGCTGGAAGGAATTCGAGCTCGAGCTGATGCGCGACGGTCACGACAACGTGGTCGTGGTGTGCTCCATCGAGAACGTCGACCCGATGGGCGTGCACACCGGCGACTCGGTCACCGTCGCGCCGGCCATGACGCTGACTGACCGGGAATACCAGCGGATGCGTGATTTGGGCATTGCGATCCTGCGCGAGGTCGGCGTCGACACCGGCGGCTGCAACATCCAGTTCGCGGTCGATCCGGCCGACGGCCGGCTGGTCGTCGTCGAGATGAACCCGCGGGTGTCCCGCTCGAGCGCGCTGGCGTCCAAGGCCACCGGATTCCCGATCGCCAAGATCGCCGCGAAGCTCGCCATCGGCTACACCCTCGACGAGATCGTCAACGACATCACCAAGGAGACACCGGCCGCCTTCGAACCCACGCTGGACTACGTCGTGGTCAAGGCCCCGCGGTTCGCGTTCGAGAAGTTCCCCGGTGCCGACCCCACCCTGACCACCACGATGCAATCCGTGGGCGAGGCGATGTCGTTGGGGCGCAACTTCGTCGAGGCGCTGGGCAAGGTGATGAGGTCGTTGGAGACCACCCGTGCCGGATTCTGGACCACCCCGGACCCCGACGGGCCGGAAGGGGGAGCCGAGGAGGCGCTGACCCGGCTGCGAACCCCGACCGAAGGGCGGCTCTATGACGTGGAACGGGCGCTGCGCCTGGGCGCGTCGGTGGAGCGGGTCGCTGAGGCCAGCGGCGTGGACCCGTGGTTCGTCGCGCAGATCGGCGAGCTGGTGGCGCTGCGCGACGAACTGGCCGAGGCCCCCGTGCTCGACGCGGAGCTGCTGCGCCGCGGCAAGCACAACGGCCTGTCGGACCGCCAGATCGCCGCGCTGCGACCGGAATTGGCCGGCGAGGACGGGGTGCGGTCGCTGCGCGAACGCCTCGGCATCCACCCGGTGTACAAGACGGTCGACACTTGCGCCGCGGAGTTCGAGGCCAAGACGCCTTATCACTACAGCAGCTATGAGCTCGACCCTGCCGCGGAGACGGAGGTGGCCCCGCAGACCGAGAAGCCCAAGGTGCTGATCCTGGGTTCCGGCCCGAACCGGATCGGGCAGGGCATCGAATTCGACTACAGCTGTGTGCATGCGGCAACCACGCTGAGCCAGGCGGGTTTCGAGACCGTGATGGTCAACTGCAACCCGGAGACGGTGTCCACCGACTACGACACCGCCGACCGGCTCTACTTCGAGCCCCTGACGTTCGAGGACGTCCTCGAGGTCTTCCGCGCCGAAACCGAGTCGGCCGGCCATGGCTCGGGGGGCCCCGGGGTCGCGGGCGTCATCGTGCAGCTCGGCGGCCAGACGCCCCTCGGGCTCGCGCAACGCCTCGCCGATGCCGGGGTTCCCATCGTCGGCACCCCGCCGGAGGCCATCGACCTGGCCGAGGACCGCGGCGCGTTCGGCGACCTGCTGGCCACGGCGGGCCTGCCCGCCCCCCGCTACGGCATGGCGACGACCTTCGCCCAGGCGCGCCGGATCGCCGAGGACATCGGCTATCCGGTGCTGGTGCGGCCGTCGTATGTGCTGGGCGGCCGCGGCATGGAGATCGTCTACGACGACGAGACGCTGAAGGGCTACATCGGCCGCGCCACCGAGCTGTCGCCCGAGCATCCTGTGCTCGTCGACCGCTTCCTCGAGGACGCGGTCGAGATCGATGTCGACGCGCTGTGCGACGGCACGGAGGTCTACATCGGCGGCATCATGGAGCACATCGAGGAGGCCGGGATCCACTCCGGTGACTCGGCGTGCGCGCTCCCGCCGGTCACGTTGGGCCGCAGCGACATCGAGAAGGTCCGTCACGCAACCGAGGCCATCGCCCACGGCATCGGCGTGATCGGCCTGCTCAACGTGCAGTACGCCCTCAAGGATGACGTGCTCTACGTCCTGGAGGCCAATCCCCGCGCCAGCCGCACGGTACCGTTCGTGTCCAAGGCCACCGCGATCCCGCTGGCCAAGGCCTGCGCGCGGATCATGCTGGGCACCAAAATCTCCCAGCTCCGTGACGAAGGAATCCTGGCCGCTTCCGGGGACGGCGGGCACGCGGCGCCGACGGCGCCGATCGCGGTCAAGGAGGCGGTGCTGCCGTTCCACCGGTTCCACAGCGCCGACGGGGCGGCGATCGACTCGCTGCTGGGCCCGGAGATGAAGTCGACCGGCGAGGTCATGGGTATCGACCGCGACTTCGGCAGCGCCTTTGCCAAGAGCCAGACCGCCGCCTACGGGTCGCTGCCGGCCGAGGGCACCGTGTTCGTCTCGGTCGCCAACCGCGACAAGCGGTCACTGGTGTTCCCGGTCAAGCGACTGGCCGACCTCGGATTCCGCGTCCTGGCTACCGAAGGGACCGCGGAGATGTTGCGCCGCAACGGCATTCCCTGCGACGAGGTACGCAAGCATTTCGAGCCGCCGGAGCCGGGCCGCCCGGAGGTCTCCGCGGTCGAGGCCATCAAGGCCGGCGAGGTCGACATGGTGATCAACACGCCCTACGGCAACTCCGGGCCGCGCATCGACGGCTACGAGATCCGTTCTGTTGCGGTCGGGGTCAACATCCCCTGTGTCACGACGGTGCAGGGCGCGTCGGCGGCGGTGCAGGGCATCGAAGCCGGGATCCGGGGCGACATCGGCGTGCGGTGCCTGCAGGAGCTCCACAGCGTGATAGATCCCACGGGTACTGCGACCGGCGCTGCGCCGTGACGAGTTCCGGGACCGGATTCGGCGCGCGGCTGGCTGCGGCGAAGCTGAGTCGCGGGCCGCTGTGCCTGGGCATCGACCCGCATCCGGACCTGCTGCGGGCGTGGGGCCTGCCGGCGAATGCCGACGGGCTGGCCGCGTTCTGCGACACCTGCGTCGAGGCCTTTGCGGGGTTCGCCGTCGTCAAGCCTCAGGTGGCGTTCTTCGAGGCCTACGGAGCCGCCGGCTATGCGGTGCTGGAGCGCACGTTCGCGGCGTTGCGGTCGGCCGGGGTGCTGGTGCTGGCCGACGCCAAGCGCGGGGACATCGGGACGACGATGGCCGCCTACGCCGCCGCCTGGGCGGGAGATTCGCCGTTGGCCGCCGACGCGGTGACGGCCTCGCCCTATCTGGGGTTCGGTTCGCTGCGACCGCTGTTGGAGGCCGCCGTCGCCCACGACCGGGGCGTGTTCGTGCTGGCGGCCACGTCGAACCCGGAGGGCGCCACGGTGCAGCGCGCGGTCTTCGACGGCCGCACCGTGGCCCAGTTGGTCGTCGACCAGGCAGCGGTGCTGAATCGGGCGAACGCGTCGTACGGCCCGGGCTATGTCGGTGTGGTGGTGGGGGCCACGGTGTCAGAAGCGCCCGATCTCAGCGCGTTGGACGGCCCGGTGCTGGTCCCCGGTATCGGGGCGCAAGGCGGACGGCCCGAAGCGCTCGGCGGGCTGGGCGGCGCCGCACCAGGCCAACTGCTGCCCGCGGTGTCGCGGGAGGTGCTGCGGGCCGGACCGGGCATACCGGACCTGCGGGCGGCCGGCCAGCGAATGCTGGACGCCGTCGCGTACCTGTCGAGGCCGTAGCCGCGTCAGTCGGACGCTATCGCCGCGCCGGGGTCGGCGGTCTCGACGATGACGTTGGTGGCCTTGACGACGGCCACGGTGACGGAGCCGGGCCGCAGCTGCAACTCCTGGGCGGCCTCGGTGCTCATCAACGACACCACGGTGAACGGGCCGCATTGCATCTCCACCTGCGTCATCACCCGGTCGCTGATGACCCTGGTGACCAGACCGACGAACCGGTTGCGGGCCGAGCTGCCGATGCTGAGCGGGTCCGGCGGTGGGGCCGGCGCGTTGGTGCGGGAGAACTCGGCGAGGTCCTCGCTGGCGATGACTTTGCGGCCGGCCGCATCGTGGCTGACGGCCAACGCACCCTGGTTGATCCACCGCCGAACGGTGTCGTCACTGACTCCCAGCAACTCAGCCGCCTGGCGGATCCGCAGTTGCGGCACCGCACGATGGTAGCCGATCGCGGCGCAGGCTCAGCCCCAGCAGGTTGTTCGGTCGCAGCGGCGTGTGACCGGTGCGCGACACGCGCGACACGCCACCCGAGTGCGTGATCTGCCGGATCGGCCGTGCGTCCGTCCGTCGCAGGTGGTCGCGGCCCGCCGGCGAGAACGCGCACCGCACCGGGCGGACACCGCCTGTAATACGTAAAAGGCCTGCTAGATGGCCTTGAGGCGGCGGCCGGACCGGCCCGGCGCGAGGGTGCACCGTGGCGGGGTCCGAGTTCGCGCCGATCCCTTTCGGCCGCCCGTCCGAGGGTCGCCGCGCCAGGTTTACGCTGGGCGTTTACGCCCTCGAGTGAGGGGGCGGGTTAGATTTCGTCAGGAAGCCTGAGTACGGTCGTCTCCGCTGGTGGTAACCGGCAGAGACAAACGAGATCGATTGAGATTGATTGATCAGATACGGAGGAATCGTGGCCCTTCCCCAGTTGACCGACGAGCAGCGCGCGGCCGCGTTGGAGAAGGCGGCTGCCGCCCGTCGAGCTCGCGCAGAACTCAAAGATCGGCTCAAGCGCGGTGGCACCAACCTGACCCAGGTGCTCAAGGACGCCGAGACCGATGAAGTTCTGGGCAAGATGAAGGTTTCTGCGCTGCTGGAGGCCCTGCCGAAGGTGGGCAAGGTCAAAGCGCAGGAAATCATGACCGAGCTCGAGATCGCTCCGACCCGGCGCTTGCGCGGGCTCGGCGATCGGCAGCGCAAGGCCCTGCTGGACAAGTTCGGCTCCGCCTAACCCGCGCCGAGGATGCAGGCCGGAGGGCCTGTGGGCGCCGGCGAGGGACCGGCCGCCGGACACGGGGGGCGCCGCGAGCCGGCGGGCCGCGTGGTCGTGCTGTCCGGTCCCTCAGCGGTCGGTAAGTCGTCCGTGGTGCGGTGTCTGCGTGAGCGAATACCGGACCTGCACTTCAGCGTCTCGGCGACGACCAGGGCGCCGCGTCCGGGCGAGGTCGACGGCGTCGACTACCACTTCGTCAGCCCGGAACGCTTTCAGCGGCTGATCCACGACGGGGACTTGCTCGAATGGGCCGAGATCCACGGCGGGCTGCACCGGTCGGGTACCCCGGCCGGGCCGGTGCGGGCGGCCGCCGCGGCGGGTGTCCCGGTGCTCATCGAGGTCGACCTGGCCGGCGCCAAGGCGGTCAAGAAGGCGATGCCCGAGGCCACCACCGTGTTCCTCGCACCGCCGAGCTGGGAGGATCTGCGGGCCCGGCTGGTCGGCCGCGGAACCGAGACACCCGAGGCGATACGGCGGCGTCTCGACACCGCGCGGCTGGAACTGGCGGCCCAAAACGAGTTCGACACGGTGGTGGTGAACAGCCAATTGGAATCTGCGTGTGCCGAATTGGTATCCTTGCTGGTGGGAACTGCCCCGGGCCCGGCATAAGCCGCCTCGCCGAATAACATCGAGCCCAACGTTGCGAGCCGTTTTCGCACCGCTCTACGCCGCCAGGAGATTTTCTTACGTGAGTATTCCGCAGTCCGATGCATCGCTGACCGCCGCCGGCGTCGACCGGTTCGATCCCTCCGCAGGTGGTCAGCGCGTCTACGACACCCCGCTGGGCATCACGAACCCGCCCATCGACGAGTTGCTGGACCGCGTCTCGAGCAAGTACGCCCTGGTGATCTACGCGGCCAAGAGGGCCCGGCAGATCAACGACTACTACAACCAACTCGGTGAGGGCATCCTCGAATACGTCGGCCCGCTCGTCGAGCCCGGCCTGCAGGAGAAGCCGCTGTCCATTGCGATGCGCGAGATCCACGCCGACCTGCTCGAGCACACCGAGGGCGAGTAACAGGGCAGGCCCGGGCTCGGCTGTGGAACGCAAGCGGATCGTCGTCGGCGTCTCGGGCGGGATCGCCGCCTACAAGGCGTGCACCGTCGTTCGCCAGCTCTCCGAGGCCGGTCACTCGGTCCGGGTGGTCCCCACCGAGTCCGCGTTGCGCTTCGTCGGCGCCGCGACCTTCGAAGCCCTGTCCGGCCAGCCGGTTCACACCGGCGTCTTCTCCGACGTCCCCGACGTGCCGCACGTGCAGATCGGCCAGCAGGCCGACCTGGTCGTGGTGGCGCCGGCGACCGCGGACCTGCTGGCCCGGGCGGTGGCCGGGCGAGCCGACGACCTGCTGACTGCCACCCTGCTCACCGCGCGCTGCCCGGTGCTGTTCGCCCCGGCGATGCACACCGAGATGTGGCTGCACCCGGCCACCGTCGACAACGTGGCCACCCTGCGCCGGCGCGGGGCCGTTGTGCTGGAACCCGCGGCCGGACGCCTCACCGGCGCCGACACCGGGACGGGCCGGCTACCCGAGGCCGAAGAGATCACCACGCTGGCCCAGCTGCTGCTGGAGCGGCACGACGCGCTGACCTACGACCTGGCCGGCCGCAAGGTCCTGGTGACGGCCGGCGGCACCCGGGAACCGATCGATCCCGTGCGCTTCATCGGCAACCGCAGCTCCGGCAAGCAAGGCTATGCGGTCGCGCGGGTCGCCGCGCAGCGCGGCGCCGAGGTCACCCTGATCGCCGGGCACACCGCGGGGCTGATCGACCCCGCCGGCGTCGAGGTCGTGCGCGTCAGCTCGGCCGAGCAGCTCGGCAACGCGGTGTCCAAGCACTCCTCGGCGGCCGACGTCCTGGTGATGGCGGCGGCCGTCGCCGACTTCCGACCCGCGCAGGTCGCGGCCGCCAAGATCAAGAAAGGCGCCGAGGAGCCACCGGCGATTTCGCTGGTGCGCAACGACGACGTGCTGGCCGCCGCGGTGCGGGCGCGCGTCCACGGCGAGCTGCCCAACATGCGGGCCATCGTCGGGTTTGCCGCCGAGACCGGGGACGCCGACGGCGACGTGCTGTTCCACGCGCGCGAGAAGCTCCGTCGCAAGGGGTGCGACCTGTTGGTCGTCAACGCCGTCGGCGAGGGCCGGGCATTCGAGGTGGACAGCAACGACGGCTGGTTGCTGGCCTCTGACGGGACCGAGTCGGCGCTGCAACACGGTTCCAAGACGCTGATGGCGAGTCGTATCGTTGACGCGATTGTCGCGTTCCTGCGCGGCGAGGCCGGATAACGGCGCCGGGCTCCGGGCTTGGGTTGGATGGGCATCACCCGGTGGATCGCGGCAGGGGCCGGACGATATAGTTCGACTGACTAATTAATGGGAAGGGATTGACAACAGTGAGTGAAAAGGGTCGGTTGTTTACCAGTGAGTCGGTGACCGAGGGGCATCCGGACAAGATCTGCGATGCGATCAGTGACTCGGTCCTCGACTCGCTGCTGGCCGCAGACCCCCGCTCACGCGTGGCCGTCGAGACGCTGGTGACCACCGGCCAGGTGCACGTGGTGGGCGAGGTGACGACGACGGCCAAGGAGGCGTTCGCCGACATCACCAACACCGTCCGCGAGCGGATCCTGGAGATCGGCTACGACTCATCCGACAAGGGCTTCGACGGTCTCACCTGCGGGGTCAACATCGGGATCGGTGCGCAGTCACCTGACATCGCCCAGGGGGTCGACACGGCCCATGAGGCGCGCGTGGAGGGTGCCGCGGACCCGTTGGACGCCCAGGGTGCCGGTGACCAGGGCCTGATGTTCGGCTACGCGATCAACGAGACCCCGGAGATGATGCCGCTGCCGATCGCGCTGGCGCACCGGCTGTCGCGGCGGCTGACCGAGGTCCGCAAGAGCGGTGTGTTGCCCTACCTGCGGCCCGACGGCAAGACTCAGGTCACCATCGGCTACGAGGGCAACGTGCCCACCCGCCTGGACACCGTGGTCATGTCCACGCAGCACGCTGCCGACGTCGACCTGGAGAACACCCTGACTCCCGACCTGCGGGAGAAGGTGCTCAACACCGTGCTCAACGACCTCGCGCACGACACGCTGGACACGTCGTCGACGCGGCTGCTGATCAACCCGACCGGCAAGTTCGTGCTCGGCGGCCCGATGGGCGACGCGGGGCTCACCGGCCGCAAGATCATCGTCGACACCTACGGCGGCTGGGCCCGCCACGGCGGCGGCGCCTTCTCGGGTAAGGACCCGTCCAAGGTGGACCGGTCGGCGGCGTACGCGATGCGCTGGGTCGCCAAGAACATCGTGGGCGCCGGCCTGGCGGAGCGCGTCGAGGTGCAGGTGGCCTACGCGATCGGCAAGGCCGCGCCGGTCGGCCTGTTCGTCGAGACCTTCGGTTCCGAGACCGTCGACCCGGTCAAGATCGAGAAGGCCATCGGCGAGGTGTTCGACCTGCGGCCGGGTGCGATCGTCCGCGACCTGGACCTGCTGCGCCCGATCTACGCGCAGACCGCCGCCTACGGGCACTTCGGCCGCACCGACATCGAATTGCCGTGGGAGCAACTGAACAAGGTCGACGCACTCAAAGCCGCGATCTAGCTTTCAGGCCTGCTCGCGGTGCCTACGGCAGCGGATGGTCGGGGTCCAGCGCGGGCAGGCCGTCGATGCTGTGCCGGTTGCGGTCGAGCAGACTCGCGAACCTCTCGTCGGTCGCCTTGGCGTGATGCGCGTCCAGCACCGGCCGTTCGTCGACGAGGTCGTAATAGGGCACCGCGAATCCGCACGCGTCGGCGATCCGCCCGACGTCGATGACGATCGCGGCCCGTACGCCCGCGTGCCGATCGCCGAAATGCGCCATCAGGCCGCCGAACTCGGTGTCGTCGGGGCGCACCACCCGTCCGGTTCCGAACAGCCGCAGGATCCGCGACGTGCGGGTGAACGAGCAGAACATGAGCGTGATCCGGCCGTTGTCCCGAAGGTGTGCGACGGTCTCCGCGCCGCTGCCGAACAGGTCCAGGTAGGCCACGGTGTGGTCGTCGAGAACAGCGAAGGTGTCTTGATAACCCTTGGGGGATAGGTTGATTCGTCCTCCCTCGGAGGGCGCGGTGGCGACGAAGAACATGGCCTGGCGGGCGATGAACTCGCGGAGCGACTCGTCGAGGTGGGAGAACTCCTTGGCCACGCGGGAAAGCGTAGCCCTAGGCCGTGAACCGGTAGTCGTCGAGCGGGAACCGCCGGCTGCGCCAGTAGGCCTCCACCGTGGTGGCCGGGCGTAGCGGCACGTCGCCGTTCTTGTCGAAGTAGTAGCTGTTGGCCAGCCGGCAGCTGTCCTGCCACGGGCCGAACACGTTGAACAGGTTAGGAAAACCCGGGACGCTGACGCCCTCGTAGGCCTGCAGGCGGTGCTCGTCCCAGAACCTGCTCAAGGACCTCCCGCCGCTTCCGGTTACCGCGAACGTCCGAAAGCCCCGCCTTGTCGAGCTTGATCGCGGCGCCGATCCCGGAGAATCCGGCGCCGACGACGAGGGTCTGGTAGTCGGGGCTGATACCCATGTGGTCCAGCTTCCGGCGCCGGGCGACCGGACTCAAGCCCCGGGCGCGCCGGAGCGCCTTCGGTCTACGCGTGCAGCGCCTTGCGCAGGGCCGCCAGCCCGCGGTCGGTGGCCTCGGCGGCGGCGGGGATCACCATCGCGAAGCTGACGTAGCCGTGCACCAGGGTGGGTTCGTTGCTGTGCTCGACGGGAACCCCGGCGGCGGTGAGCAGCTCGGCGTAGCGGGCCCCGTCGTCGCGCAGTGGGTCGTGCTCGGCGGTTCCGATGTAGGCCGGCGGCAACCCGGACAGATCGGTCGCGCCGGCCGGGGCGAACGTGACGGGCAGGGCCGCGCGATCGCTGATGTCGAAGTCCGGCAGGTACCAGGTCAGGAAGGCGTCGATGACCTCGAGGTCCAGGACCGGCGCGGTGGCGTTCTCGGTGAACGACGGCAGCGACATGTCGGCGCACACCGTCGGGTACCACAGCAGCTGGAAGGCCAGCGCCGGCCCGCCATTGTCGGCGTTGTCGCGGGCCAGGTGGGCCATCACGGCGGCGAGGTTGGCGCCCGCGGAGTCGCCGGCCACGGCGATGCGGTCCGGGTCGCCGCCGAGTTCGGCGGCGTTGTCGGCGACCCATCGCAACGCGGCCCAGCAGTCGTCGACCCCCGCGGGAAACGGGTGCTCGGGAGCCAGCCGATAGTCGACCGACACCACGATGGCCTCCGCGCCGACGGCGTGCGCGCGGGCGACGGGGTCGTGGGTGTCCAGGTCGCCGAGGCAGAACCCGCCGCCATGGTAGAAGACGATGACGGGCAGGGGCTCCTCAGCGCCCGGCGGCCAGTAGATCCGCACCGGAATGCCGGTCAGATCGCCGTAGCCGACCGTGCGCTCCTCGATGCGCAGGTCGGGAAGCATCTCCTGGGGCACCGCGAGCTGTTTCATCCGCGCGCGGGCGGCCTCGACACCGTCGGATGCGCGGAACGTCATCGGGAACGCGTCGAGCAACGACTTGAACGTCGGATCGATGCCGGGTCGGGCGGTCTTCGGCTCTGTCATGGCTTCACGGTACGCATTTGCCGCGATCCCTTTGGCGCCGGGACTACGTGTGCAGCGCCCGGCGCAGTGCTGCCAGCCCACGGTCCAGGCCGGCGGTGGCCGCGGGCACCACGCCGGCGTAACCGAGGTAACCGTGCACCATCGTCTCGGCGTTGTGCACCTCGACGGGAACACCGGCGGCGGCCAGCAATTCGCCGTAGCGGATTCCGTCGTCGCGCAGCGGGTCGTAGCCGGCGACGCCGATGTAGGCGGGCGGCAACCCGGCCAGGTTTCCCGCGCGTCCGGGCGCCATGTCCGGAGGCGGGTTGGACATGTCGACATCGCCTGCATACCAACGGGAGAACGCGGCGACGGCCTTCACGTCGAGGATCGGCGCGGCGGCGTTCTCGGTGAACGACGGCAGCGACGGGTCCCACAGCGTCGAGGGGTACCACAGCAGCTGGAACGCCATCGGCCGGCTATCCCGGTCCCGGCTGCGCTGTGCCATCGCCGCGGCGATCGTGCCGCCCGCCGAATCCCCGGCGACGGCCATCCGCTGCCCGTCGGCGCCGATCTCCGAGCCGCGCTGCGCGACCCACAGCGTTGCGGCCCAAGCGTCTTCGACGGCCGCGGGGTAGGGGTGCTCGGGTGCCAGCCGGTAGTCGACGGACACCACGATCGCGTCGGCGCCGACCGCGTGCCGGCGCGCCGTGCCGTCGTGGGTGTCCAGATCGCCCACGACGAAGCCGCCGCCGTGGAAGAACATGACGACGGGCCGGGCTTCGCCGCCGGCTTCGGCTGTCGGCCAGTAGATCCGGACGGCGATGGGGCCCGCCGGCCCCGGGACGGTCCGGTCCTCGACCTGCAGCTCCGGGTACACCTGCCGGCGCGGCAGGTCGCGGAACCGCTGCCGGGCTGCGTCGACACCCTCCTCGGTTGATAGCCGGAACGGAACCGCATCCAGTACCTTCTGCAAGATGGGGTCGATTGCTGGTCTTTCGTCGGCTGTGTTGTCGAGGCTGGGCATGGAGGTACCGTACGCACCTCGCCTGGTGTCCGGCGGATGGGTGGTAGCGGGCTGGGCCGGCGTTTCTTACGGCGTCTACCTGACGGTGCTCGCATTGCGTTCGCCGCCGGGGACCGAGCTGACCGGCCACTGGATCATGCAGCCGCCGTTCAAGGCGCTGATGGCGTTGCTGCTGACCCTGGCTGCCGTCGGGCATCCCCTCGTGCGGGAGCGGCAATGGCTGATGCCCGCGCTGCTGTTGTCGGCCACCGGCGACTGGCTGCTGGCGATTCCGTGGTGGACACTGTCGTTCGTCGCGGGCCTGACGGCATTCATGTTGGCGCACTTGTGCTTTGTGGGCGCGCTGCTGCCGCTGGCGCGCACTGCGCGGCCGTCGCCGCCGCGCATCGCCATCGCCGTTCTGGTCTGCTTGTTGACGCTGGTGCTGCTGGGGTGGTTCTGGCCCCGGCTGAGCCGCGACGATCTCACGCTCCCGGTGACGGTCTACATCGGCGTCCTGACCGCGATGGTGTGCACGGCTCAGTTTGCGCGGCTGCCCACGATCTGGGCTGCGGTGGGGGCGCTGTGTTTTGCGGCCTCCGATTCGATGATCGGCATCGGCCGTTTCGTGCTGCACAACGACGCTTTGGCGGTGCCGATCTGGTGGTTGTACGCCGCGGCGCAGATCTTGCTCACCGCCGGTTTCTTCTTCGGTCGCGAGGAGGTTGCCGACTCGTGGGGCGGCGACGCAGAGGCCGTCGATTGGCCGGCTGAACAACCTGATTAGCCACGCTTCTCAGGGGATGAGCGGCCGGTGACCCCGAGTGTGCGCACGCCGGTGCAGGTGGAGCCGATCGCCCGGGTACTGCCGATGTTGTCGGTGCCGCATCTGGATCGCGAGTTCGACTATCTGGTCTCGGCCGAGCAGTCCGACGATGCCCAGCCCGGGGTGCGGGTGCGGGTGCGGTTCCACGGGCGGCTGGTCGACGGGTTCGTGCTGGAACGCCGCAACGACAGCGATCACGCGGGCAAGCTCGGCTGGCTGGATCGGGTGGTGTCGGCCGAACCGGTGCTCACCCCTGAGATCCGCCGTCTGGTCGACGCAGTGGCCGCCCGCTACGCGGGGACCCGGCCGGACGTGTTGCGGCTGGCGGTGCCTGCGCGCCACGCCCGGGTGGAACGGGAAGTTCGCAAAATCGAGGCC
>NZ_JBYCLC010000046.1:0-6836 GCF_057473685.1 Mycobacterium sp. TH-M116
ACCTCCATCGCCGGGTGCGCCGCGGTACCGCTGATGAACTTCGGATCCCAATGCCAGTACCAGCGATCACCGCGGCGGCGCAGGTTGGTGGTCAGTCCCCCGAGGTCGCTCGGCCGGGGGCGGTGCGGGTTGTACTCGGCGATCGCATCCGCGACCTCGTCCAAAGAGCCGAATCCCGATTCCACCCGCTCGGCCATGAACGCATGAATCCGGCTCGCCCCGGACTGCTCCATGTTCGGCACGATGTCGACGAGCACTACCGCGCCGGCGATGCCCGGCGAAAGCTCCCCGGCCAGCAGCATCGAGGTGAACCCGCCCAGCGAGGCCCCCACCAGCACGGGTTTCTGCGGCAGGCCACGCAGTACTTCCTGCACGTCACGCGCGAAACTGATGACGCGATAGTCGCCGTCGCCGGACCAGTCGGATTCTCCGTGCCCCCGCAGGTCGACCGTGACGGCCTGCCATCCGCGCCTGGCGACTGCGGTGGCCGCCTTGGCCCACGATCGGCGCGTCTGCCCGCCACCGTGCAAGAACACGACGGCACGAGCCTGCGGATCACCCAGTCGGTCGCAGGCGATGCGCACACCGCCCGGCCCGGACGCGGCAAACGGTTCAGGGTCTGCGGACATCGCCCCATGCCCGTCCGGGCCGTTCAGCGGTCATCAACGGATACTAGAACGCCGAAGCGGGTACACCCCCGCCGCAGGGTAGGCAACCGCCGGGCAACTGCCCGAAGCCGGCTGCGCGAATGCCGGGAAACCGTGATCTCGCCCGGCGCGCACACCGAGCAGTCGATGGTGTCGGCGCGCAGCGAGTTCCCTTCCTGACGAAGGCCACTTTCACCGCGCCGCGCCGGCCGTTGATCGCGCCGGAATTCGGTTGAGACTGTCACCACGCCGGGGTCCTGTCCGTGCCAGAGAACGCCAAAAGCACCGGACAGCCCATGCCCCTACCATGAGGGCGTGCGGCAGGGCGGCGTTGGCACCGCGATTCCCGCCTTCGCTGCGCCCACGCCTGGTTCGCGTTTGGAGGTCGAAACCCGGGAGGAATCATGCACTACATGAAGAGCTGTCTCAGCCGAGGCGTGAGAGCCCTCGCCGGCCCGGTCGTGGCCGTGGCGGCACTGCTGAGCTTTGCCATACCCGCACACATCGCACTGGCCGATACCCGTCAAAGCACCTGCGGCACAACCGCCCGGTGCCCGCTCGGCCCGGCTCCGGACGGCGGTGATCAAGGGACCGCCGAGCGGCAGATCATGAACGGGTACGTCGACAACGAGAAAGGATGCCGACCCGACGGAACACCCGATCCGCAGTCCGTCACCTGGGATCCCCCGGGCTTCCAGCCGAACACCGGCGGATCGGGGACGATCACCGACGCGGATCCGCACCTGGGCGGGCAGTTTCGCGCCGATTGGGTGAACGGACAATGGCATATCGAGTACCCGCACTGCTGAACTTCCGTTTCGGTCACGCCGCCACCGTGATGTGGTCGCTCCGGAGCGCGTCGCGACCGGCCGCGTCGAGGCCGCCGTGCGGTGCCGAATCCGCCGTCTCGAACCCGTAGCGGAATGGCGCCGATTCCGTGGGCACCGTGCAAATCCTGAGATCGTCCTGAGATGTGCGCACGCAAACCTGCTGGTAGCGTGGTCGCGGCGGTCGCGAATGCCGCCGATCCGCCAGCGAGAGCCCCATACCGCCCCGACGTTCCGCTTTGGGGTCTCGCAGCAAGCTACCGCATACTGGGAGCCGTGCCAGAAGTGACATCACCGCAAACCGCTGACGCGGTGCCGGTTGGTGCGCCGGCCACGGCTCGAGACCTCTGATGGCGCGCTCGGGCGCGCGCCACCGTCATCGGGCCGTCAAACAACCGTCACGACTACGGCAGGCGCTGACGCGTGCCGTGATGGCGCTGGCCTCGGTGGCCGCGGTGACGCTGACCGGTGCGGGATATTACGTTGCCCACGGCGCGCTCGGCGGCATCACCGTCTCGCAGGCGCTGAGCCCGGAAGACCCCCATTCCAGCGGTGACGGCGTGAACATCCTGCTCATCGGGCTGGACTCACGCAAAGACCAGGACGGCAACGACCTGCCCTGGTCCATCCTGAAGCATTTGCACGCGGGCGATTCCGACGACGGCGGCTACAACACCAACACGCTGATAATGGTGCACGTCGGCGCCGACGACAAAGTGGTGGCCTTCTCAATCCCCCGAGACGACTGGGTGCGGTTCAACGGCGTCCCCGGCTACGACCACATCAAGATCAAAGAAGCGTACGGGCTGACCAAGCAATACGTGGCACAGAAGCTGGCCGACCAGGGCGTGAGCAGCCAGAAGGAACTGGAGACCAAGGGCCGCGAGGCCGGGCGGTCGGCGACCTTGCGCGCGGTGCGGAACCTGACCGGCGTTCCCATCGACTATTTCGCCGAGGTCAACCTGGCCGGGTTCTACGACTTGACGAAGGCGCTGGGCGGCGTGCAGGTCTGCCTCAAGCAGGCCGTCTACGACTCGTATTCCGGTGCGAACTTCCCCGCCGGGCCCCAGACACTGGACGCCGCGGAGGCGCTGGCGTTCGTTCGGCAGCGTCACGGCCTGGAGAACGGCGACCTGGACCGCACCCACCGCCAGCAGGCCTTCCTGTCATCGGTCATGCACGAACTGCAGGAGTCGGGCACCTTCACCAACCTGGACAAACTCACGAGCCTGATGGCGGTGGCACGCAAAGACGTCGTCCTGTCGGCCGGCTGGAACGAAGAGTTGATCCAGCGCCTGGGCGAACTGGCCGGCGGCAACGTCGAGTTCCGGACGCTGCCCGTGGTGCGCTATGACAACATCGACGGCCTGGACGTCAACATCGTCGACCCGGCGGCGATCAAGGCCGAGGTGGCCCGGGCGATCGGCGCCGCCCCGCCGACGACCCCAACCACCACGACCGCCGCCAAACCGAACCCCGACACCATCGTCGACGTGATCAATTCCGGCAACATCAGCGGCCTCGCCTCCACCGTTTCCCACGCGCTGAAAAAGCAGGGCTACACCGCGGGCCAGGTCCGCGACCGTGAGTCCGGCGAGCCCACCGCCACGACACTCGACTACGGCGTCGGCGCGCAGACCGATGCGCGCAACGTGGCCGGCCTGCTCGGCCTGGATGCGCCGAAGAACCCCGACCCCTACCTCAAGCCCGGACACATCCGCGTGACCCTGGCCACCGACTACTCAATGCCGGACCAGGACGACAGCAGCGACGAAACCACCACCACGACCGCGTCCAGCAAGGCCAGCTCGTACGGGTACTGGAGCACCAGCACCTACCCGTCGCCCGATCCGGGCAAGCCCATCGACGGCGGCGGGGTGCCCTGCGTCAATTAGGCGCCCTCCGCGCGCGAGGTCAATTAGGCGCCCTCCGCGCGCGAGGTCAATTAGGCGCCCTCCGCGCGCGGGGTCAATTAGGCGCCCTCCGCGCGCGAGGTCGGCTCGGGCACCCTCGCCCAACGTGAAATCACGGCGAATTTTCGGCGATTTTTTCGCCGTGCGTTCACGTTCGGCGCAGCGAAGCTTCCCGGTAGTCTCTCAGGCGTGCGTTCCGCCGTCGATGCGGATCTCGGTGCCCGTGATGAACCCTCCGTCCTCGGACACCAGCATGGCGATCACCCCGGCGACCACCGCGGGATCGGCCATGCCCGCACCGCTGGACTCCACCGTGGTGGGCAGGATCGGCATCAGCCTGGAGAACAGCGACCAGTCGGCGTCCTGCGGGATGTAACCGCCGGTCGCATCGGTGATCCCCGACTTGATGCTGCCCGGCGCCACACACACCGCACGCAGGCCCTTGCGCGCGTATTCGAGCGCCAGCGAGTGCGTGAAGGCCTGGATCCCGCCCTTGCTGGCCGCGTAGGCCGCCATGTACGGGTGGGCGAACGAGGCCGAGGTGGAGCTGAAGTTCACCACCGCGCTGCGCGGGTTGGCCAGCAGCGCCGGAAGTGCTTCCCGGACCACCAGGAACGTGCCGGTCAGGTTGACGCCGACGATCCGATTCCACAGCTCGAGGGTGGTCTCATGCGTGTGCGCGGCGCGCAGCATGCCGGCGGCGTTGACGAGCGAATCCAGGCCGCCGAGCGCGTCCGCGGCCCCGCGCACGCCGGCGGTCACCGAGTGCTCGTCGGCGACGTCCATCGCACACGCGATGAAGCGCTCGACGGTGCCGGCCTGGGCCGCCCGGGCCCGGGTCGCGTCCAGGCCGTCGGTCGCGATGTCGGCGGCCACCACCGCGGCGCCCTCATCCAGCAAACGCAGGGCTGTGGCCTGGCCGATCCCCGACGCTGCTCCCGTCACCAGGATCCGCTTGCCCTCGAGTCGCTTCATCTGCCGCTCCTGTTGTCTCGTCCGTAGGCGTGCCCATCATCGCAGGGCCGGGACGCGGTCAGACCACCCCGCGTAGCCCGTCGGCGCCGAACGCGGGTTCCAGCATCGCTGAGAAATCCGGGCCCCGGCGCAGCATGTGGCCACCGTCGACGTTGATGCACTGCCCGGTGATCCAGCTCGCCGCGTCGCTCAGCAGGAACATCGCCAGGTTGGCGACGTCTTCGGCCTCCCCCGGCCGGGGCAACGGGGTGCAGTTGCGGTAGTCCTCGCTCAGCTCCGGCGACCCGGTGATCGGCGCAACCAGATCGGTGCGGATCAGGCCCGGACGGATGCTGTTGACCCGCACCCAGGACGGGCCGAGCTCGTCGGCGGCCAGCATCATCATGTGGTCCACGGCCGACTTGGTCACCCCGTAGGCGCCGAACCAGCGATGGGTGTTGCTGGCCGCGATCGACGAGATCCCGACGAACGAACCGCCGCCACCACGCACCAACTCGCGGGCCGCGTGCTTGAGCACATACATGGTCCCGTTGACGTTGAGGTCGACGGTGCGGCGCCATGCCTCCGAGTCGACCTGGGTGATCGGGCCGATGGTCTCCGATCCGCCCGCGCAATGCACCGCACCGTGGAGGCGACCCTGCCATGCCGTGGCGACCTCGACCGCGCGCGCGGCCTCCTCCTCATTGGTGACGTCGGTGGGCTCGTAGCGGATCGCGCCGCCCGCATCGACGGCCTCGATTTCCTTCACGGCAGACGCAAGGCGATCGGCGTTGCGTCCGACGATCATCACCGAAGCCCCAGCCTCGACCAGCCCGGCGGCCACCCCCTTGCCGATTCCGCTGCCACCACCGGTGACGAGATAGGTCCGGTCCTGGAAAGAAAGCTGCACGCAAGGCCCCTCACGCCGAAACTGAAACAGGTTCTCGCTATCGAACCACGCGCGTGTCGGCGCGCACCAGCGAACGGTTACGGCGTATCGCGGCGCGCCAGCTTCGTCGGCTTGGCGTTGCGCCAGTCCTCGACGTCGGGCGGTAGGCCGACCGGATACTTGTTCTCGTTGTGCGCGGCCCAATGGGCGTGGCCCAATTCGTGGATGTGGAACGCGTGCCGCAGCGCCTCGGTGAATCCCATCGCGTCGGAGGCGGCGTTGACCGAGTCCTTGACCAGCAGGGCCGCCATCGTCGGACGCTCGGCGATGCGCCGGGCGAATTCCAGGGTCTTCTCGGCCAATTCGTCGACCGGAAAAACCTTGGACACCATGCCCAGCCGATAGGCCTCCTCGACGTCCAGCGAGTCACCGGTCAGCAACAGCTCCTTGGCCTTGCGCGGACCGAATTCCCAAGGGTGGGCGTAATATTCGACTCCCGGCATGCCCAAGCGCACCGCCACCACGTCGCTGAACTTCGCATTGTCGGCGGCGACGATCAGGTCGCACGCCCACACCAGCATCAGGCCCGCCGAAATCACGTTGCCCTGCACCTGCGCGATGGTGATCTTGCGCAGATCCCGCCAGCGGCAGGTGTTCTGGAAATAGTAGTGCCACTCCTGCAGGTATGTCTTTTCCGCGATCGGATCGCGGGTCGCGCCGTGGGACCGGAATGTCGGATGCTGTCCCGGTCCGGGTCGGCGCTCCAGCAGTGCGGCCTCCGAACCCAAGTCGTGACCGGCGGAGAAATTCTTACCGCGCGCGGCCAGGATCACCACCCTGACCTTGTCGTCGGCCTCGGCGCGGCCGAACGCCTCGTCGAGCTGCACCAGCAGGGTGCGGTTCTGGGCGTTGTGGGCGTCGGGCCTGTTGAGCCAGATCCGGGCGACCCGGCCCTCGTCGAGCGTTTCGTAGGACACCGACTCCTGCTCGTCGGCCCTGGTTGAGCCCGCTTGACCTGCGGCTTGCTCAGACAGCGTCACTGCGCCCACCTCACTCTGTGTCGACTCGGAGTCGGCCCTCGGTCCGCTCCAGATCGTTTACACATTACGGCCAGAGTGTAAGAGTGCCATCAGGGGGATGACCGTCTTGACGACCGTGCGCGGTCCGCGTCGGACAGACCCGCCGCCACCGATTCGAAAGCACGCCGGATCAGGCCTGTTCCAACGCCGCCGCCAGCAGCGCCGCGGCCGATTTGAGCAGTCGCAGCGAACGCTCGAGGTCTGCGTTCTCCCGCCTCAACAGCTCGGCCTCGGATCGGTCGCAGGCCCCGGCCGCGCCGCCGTGGTCGATCGCGCCCGCGCGGCTCCGCTCATGCACGGTCTCGGTGACCGTGTTGCCGTGCGTGTCGGTGACCGCCCGGATCGCCATGCGCTCAATGTCGTGGCGCCCATGCACGGGCGCCGCGGAGCGTTTGTCCTGCGGACACGAGCCCCCGTTGACCGTCCCGGGCGTCGACACCGCCCTCAACTGTGGGGGCGGCCCGGATGCCGGGCCGAGGACCGCCTGCGCGGCGACGTGCGGCGTGGCCGCTGGCCGCTGCTCGACC
>NZ_JBYCLC010000047.1:0-23714 GCF_057473685.1 Mycobacterium sp. TH-M116
CGTCGCCCAGCGCGCGGCTGCGCTGCACCTGGGCCCCGCACTGACCGGCGCCGAACGCCGATACCTGACCTGTGATGCCACCTGCGAGGTCTGGTTCGAACGCGGCGGCCAGCCCATCGGAGCCGGGCGATCAACCCGCCAGATCAGCCGGCGCCTGCGCCGCGCCCTCGAGCACCGCCACCGGACGTGCGCGGTCCCCGGCTGTGGCGCCACCCGCGGTCTGCACGCCCACCACATCCGGTACTGGGAAGACGGCGGTGCCACAGAGTTGGCCAACCTGGTGCTGGTCTGCCCGTACCACCACCGGCTACACCACCGCGGCGAGATCACCATCACCGGACCCGCCACCGAGCTCGAAGTCACCGACAGCGCCGGGCGACCACTGCGCCCGGGATCACTCGCGCGCCCGCCCACCGGTCCCCCGCCGGCCGTAGCGCCGTATGCCGGGCCCACCGGCGAACGCGCCGATTGGTGGTGGTACCAACCCTTCCAACCCCAACCACCACCAACAGTCAACTGATTAAGAATCTGTTCACAAATGGTCATGCGGCCTGCTTGATGGGCACTGGCGGGCCGGTGCGGGGCCGGTCGCGTCTGGGGACACGGTAGTGGGCCCGATGTCGCCTGTTGGAGGTTACGGGTCATGATTGCGACAGTGGCCCAAAGCACCATGGCTTCGTGGTGGTCGGAGCGGCGTTCGTAGTCGCGGACACCACGATATGTCGCTTTCTGCCATTGATCTTCTTGCCTGCGTCGTAGCCGCGGCTGGCGACGCCGACGGTGTCGGCGGCCTTGACCGACTGTGCGTCGATTATCCCGACTGCGCGTAGATCGGGTCGGCCCCACCCGATACGAAGCCGGCCGCACAACCCGTCGACCAACCGCTGCGGCATCTCCGGGCGCAACAGATTCCACTGTTCGTCGGTCAGGTCCGATGGATACCGGGGCGTTCTGTCGCGACATGGACAACCCGGCGCGGGGCAACTGGTTTTCGGGCACTCGACGGGGTAGACAGGCCTTCGCGAGGCTCCGGCAGCGAGGGGATGTGGTGTCCATCTGCTACCGCGAGCCGCGCCTCATGCTGCGAGACGACACTCAATCGTTATCACACCGCTACCACCAGCCACTCCAGCCGCACAAGTTTGTGGACAGGCCCTAAGCTAAGGGCCGCCGACATGCGGCACGGACTTGAGTCGAGTCGGGTGCGACTGCGCCGGCAGCGAGGCCGCGGTGTGAAGTGGGTGTCCGGATGACCGCGACATGGCCGCCATAATCTGATCGCCGGCCTGCCCGTAGATTGGTGCTTCGCGGGGGCCCGCGCTGGGGAAAATCCCTGTCGGCGAGCCGATTCGCCTCGCGGCGAAGTTAATTCAGGGTGAACGGAGGTTGCGTGGTGCGCCGTATCTTTCTGATTGCGGTGGCGCTCGCGCTCGTGTTCCTCGGCGCGCCCCCGGCCCTGGCGGTGGCCCCGCCGTCGATCGACCCGGGCGCGGTCCCCCCCGACCAGACCGGACCCGACCAGCCCCTCGAGCAGAAGCGCATGTGCAAGGCGCCGCTCACGCTGCCGGGCACCAACTTTCGCGACCCGCCGTGGGGCAACACCTACATGGGTGTGGCGCAGGCCCACAAGTTCGCGACCGGTGCCGGGGTCACGGTGGCGCTGATCGACACCGGGGTGGACCCCTCGCCGCGGGTGCCGGCCGAACCGGGCGGTGACTTTGTCGTCAACGACGGCGACGGGCTGACCGATTGCGACGCCCACGGCACGCTGATCGCCTCCCTGATCGCCGGGCGGCCCGCGCCGACCGACGGGTTCGTGGGCGTCGCGCCCGACGCTCGGCTGATCTCGGTGCGCCAAACCTCGGAGGCCTTCGAGCCCAAGGACCAGAGCCAGGCCAACCAGAACGACCCCAACCAGACCCCGGCGGCCGGATCCATTCGAAGCCTGGCCCGCGCCGTGGTGCATGCGGCAAACCTCGGTGCCGACGTCATCAACATCAGCGAAGCCGCCTGCTTCAACGTGCTCAAGCCGGTCGACGAGTCCACCCTGGGCGCGGCCCTGGACTACGCGGTCAACGTCAAGAACGTCGTAGTCATCGCCGCCGCGGGGAACACCGGCGGCGATTGCGCGCAAAACCCGCCGCCCGACCCCGCCCGGCCGTCAGATCCGCGGGGATGGCAGGTTGTTCAGACGATCGTCACCCCGGCGTGGTACGCACCGCTGGTGCTGGCCGTGGGAAGCGTGGGACAGAACGGGTCGTCGAGCCCGTTCTCGATGCACGGGCCGTGGGTGGGCGCGGCCGCGCCCGGGGAGAACGTTGTCGCGCTCGGCCCGGAGGGCGAGCCGGTGGATGCGCTGCCGGGCAAGGACGGGCCGGTTCCGATCGCCGGCACCTCCTTCTCGGCGGCCTACGTCTCCGGTCTGGCCGCGCTGCTGCGGCAGCGGTTTCCCGACCTGACGCCGGCGCAGATCATCAACCGGATCACCGCCAGCGCACGCCACCCGGGCGGCGGTGTCGACGACGAAGTCGGTGCGGGCACCGTCGACGCCTACGCCGCGCTCACCTGGGACATCCCCGCGAGCCCCGCGACGGCGGCGCCCCCGCCCGTCCAACGGATCCATCCTCCCGAACCGGCGCCCCCGCCCGATCACGCGCCCATCACAGCGGTGGCGGTGGGTGTCATCGTCTTGTTCGGAGTGCTCGGCCTGAGCGCACTCGCCACAAAAGCATTGAGACGGAACTGATCCGATGAGGTCTTTCCGGTTGCGTTTCACCAGCGGGCACGCCCTGTGGGCGGCGGCCCTGGCCCCGCTGTGCATCCTGCTGTTCTGGCACACACGCTATGCGTGGGTGGGTCCCACCTTGGTGGCGGTCGCCGTGGCGGTGGCCGTGGTGACCTTCCGGGGCCGGCGCCTCACCGGCTGGCTGGGCGCGGTCTTCGCCTGGCTGCTGCGGCACCGCCGCCCGCCCGACGTCCCGTCGGAGCCGGTCGTCGGGGCCACCGTGGTGCCGGGCGATCACGTCGCGCTGCGGTGGGAGGGCGAATTCCTGGTCGCGGTCATCGAACTCATTCCCCGCCCGTTCACGCCGACCGTCGTCGTCGACGGCACCGCGCGGTCCGACGACGTGGTGGACACACGGCTGCTCGAACGGCTGTTGTCGGTGAACTGCCCCGACCTCGAGGCCGACGTCGTGTCGGCCGGCTACCGCGTCGCCAGGTCCGCCGCCGCGGAGATGGTGGACCTCTACGAACGGGCGATCGGCGCCGACCCGGCCCCCGCGCACCGCCGCACCTGGATCATGCTGCGCGCCGATCCACTGCGCGCCCACAGGTCGGCGCTGCGCCGCGACACCGGCGTCGCCGGCCTGGGCCGCTACCTGGTGGCTTCGGCGACCCGCATCGCCGACCAACTGGCCGGGCACGGCGTCGACGCGGTGTGCGGGCGCAGCTTCGACGACTACGACCACGCCACCGAGATCAGCTTCCACCGAGAGCAGTGGTCAACGATCAAAGGGGACGGCAACTTCACCGCCGCCTACACCGCCGCCGGCGGCCCCGACGTGTGGTGGTCGGCACCGGCTGACCGCACCATCACGATTGTCAGGGTGATGCCCGGCGCGACACCGCAGTCCACGGTGTTGCTGACCAGTCCGGACAAACCGGAGAGGCCGCAAGGCTTTTCCCGCGTGTCCGGGGCACAGCGCGCTGCGCTGGAAGGACAGCACCTGGTGGCCGATCGGCACCATCGGCTGCCGATCGGGTCCGCCGGCGTGCTGGTGGGTCAGACGACGAGTCACCACCCGGTCTACATGCCTTTCGACGACATCGACGCCAGCATCAACCTGGGCGACGCGCGGACTTTCCTGCAATTCGCGGTGCGCGCCGCGGCCGCGGGCGGGATCGTCACGCTCGGGCCCCGGTTCCGGGCATTCGCCGGGCTGATCGGCGCCGAGGTCGGCGCGGCGGCGAAGGTGGCGTGGCCGCGCGCGACGACCTACCTGGGTCGGCACCCCGGTATCGCGCGGGTGGTGTTGCGGCACAACGTCATCAGCACTCCGCGGCACCGTCAGTTGCCGATCCGGCCGATCACTCTGCCGGAGGAGAGCCGCTACCAGGCGGCGCTGCCGCGGTAGCGCGGACGGCCCGCGCAGCGCACCTCGGGCCGGAAAATTGGTGCAGGGGGCCGGGTTCCCATCGCCGATAATTGTCGTAGCGCTAGGAAGGCGGATCGGCATGTCGACACCGAAGATGCAGGTGGAAGGCCAGGAGCTGCTCGACAGGGCCGAGGAGGTGGAAGCACCGATACCGTATCTGCCGTCGGAATCGGACAATCCCGTGCCGCCGTGCGAACTCCCGATGGCCAAGAAGGCGGCCCAGACGCTGGCCAGGAACGCCGACACCATGCGGCTCTTTCTGGCGATGGGCACCACGAGGCTGCAGACCCTCGCGGAATCACTCAGGGCCGCCGCCCGGGCCTACGAGGAGGTCGATCTGGAAGCCGCGGCGGCGATGAGCGGCCGCGGCCGGTTCGTGTCGGGGGCGGCCCTCGGGCGGCCGGACGACGGCGCCGACGAACTCCCGCTTGCCGGCGCACAGCGCGCCGACCCGACCGACGACGCCGACTTCACGGACCTCAAAACGGCGGCCTGGCAGATCCAGCAACCCGACCAGGGCGCGGCGTTCCTGCGCTTTGCCGACGCGTGGGAAACCTACCAGGAACAGTTGCTGGACAACCGGATCCGGTTCCGCCCGTTCAACCTCTGGGACGGCGATGCCAAGGAAGCTGCCGAGGTCAACTTCGACGCGTTCCAGCGATGGTTTTTCGCCATGGCCCAGCTCTGCGGAACGCTGGCCGAACAGGCCCGCACCTTCGTCGCGGCGCACAAGAAGGCCGTCCCGCGCCGGTTCGACATCGCCACCGAAACCCGGGACAAGCCGTGGACGGGTGAACACCCCACCTACTACGAGGTGACGGAGGTGGAACGCGTCTACAACGAGAACTTCAACGACCCGGAAATCCGCGAGGCCGTTTACAAGGTGTACCTGAGGCTGCAGCAATACTCCGAGGAGGTGCTGGCGGGCTATGCGCGAAATGCTCGCACGCCGCTGGCCGACCTGAGCCCGTCGACGCCGCCCAAGGCCCTCGAGATCAAACCGCCCCCCGACCCCGGACCCGACAACCCGATCATCGACGTCTGGGATCCGGAGAACGCGCCGAACGTGACCGGCACCGACGACATCCCCGACATTCCGCTCGAGATCCCGGCGGAGGCCTCGCCCCTCGACGACAGCCTGCCCGATCCGACGGGCATGCCCATCGTGCCGCCGATCGGGACACCGGCAATGCCGGACGCCGGGGCACTGGGCGACCCCGCGTTGGCGGGCGCGACGGGCCTGTCGACCGGGGCGGGCGTGGGGGCAGGGGTGAAGCCCGCGTCGTTCGGGGGCGGCGGAATTGGCGGCGTGCCGTCGATGCCGTTGGCGCCCCCGATGGATCCCGATGCCGCGGCCCGCGCCGCCGCTGCCGCGCGTGAGGCGGCGAGCATGGGCCGGGGCTTGCCCGGCGCTGGCGGCGCGATGGGCGGCGGCATGGGCATGCCGATGGCGCCCGGAGCGGCGGGCCAGGGGCAGAACAGCAAGGGAAAACACGCGAAACCCGACGAGGAGTCGCTCTACACTGAGGACCGGCCATGGACCGAGGCCGTCATCGGAAATCGCCCACGCAGCAAGCCATCCCCCGACATTAAGGACCTTCTGAAATGACCCAGGCCAGCGCCGGAACGCACCCGCAGGTGGTTCAGGCACTCGAGCAGCTGCAGCGGTTCAACTCCGTTATCGAGGGCCAGATGCGCCGGACGGACACCGGAAGCTTCACGGCGACGGACGAAACCGGCACCGTCGAGGTGACCCTCAACGGCCACCGTTGCCTGACGGGGCTGGAGATCGAAGAGGGACTGCTGCGGCTCGGCGCCGCAACCGTGCAGGAGCGAATCAACGAGGCGCTGCACACCGCGCAGGCCGCCGCTACGGACGCCCGCCAGGCCGAGAACGCTCAACTCGTCCGCTCGCTCGTCGACATCACCCGGTCGCTGCAGGACTCGCTGGGGCTGGGTTAAGTGAAAGTGAACTGAAGGCAACGTCTTTCCGCGCGGGGTCGGTGCCGCCGCACCGAATTTGGCGCGGAGTGCGTTACCCAACCTGGATTACGCTTATCAACCATGAGGTTCGGCACGTTCGCCGTCCCGCCGCGGTTCGGCCCGGGAGATGATTCGCCATGACACAGCCGCAGACGCTGAACGTCGAAAAAGACGAACTCCTGGCCCGCGCGGCCGAACTCGAGCAACCGATCACGGGACAGCCTGCCGGCAATCCGGCTGCGCCGTGCTCTTTGTCGATGATCACCAAGGCGGCGCAGCAGATCGCCTTGTCCGCCGACAACATGCGGCTGTACCTCGGTGTGGGCGAACGGGAGCGACTGCGTCTGGCGGAGTCACTGCGCAACGCGGCCAAAGCCTACGAGGACGCCGACGAGGGGGCCGCGGACGCACTGAACACCGACGGCACCGTATCGGTGGTGAAGGCCGGTTCTGCGTCGGAGGACACCGGCCAGGCAATGCTCAACGACACGCTGTCGCTGATGGCACAACCCGAGCCGTTTCCCTATTACCCGGTGCGGGTGGCGGCGCAGGAGATCGTTCAACTCGACCAGGGCACAGCGTTTCTCGACTTCGCCGATGCGTGGGAGGCATACCAGCGCGCGTTGCTGGAGGCGCGTTACCGGTTTCGGCCCTTTCAGCATTGGTTGAGCGAGTCGAGTAATGCCGTCGAGATGAACTTCGATTCGCAGCGTAGCTGGCTGGATTCCATGGCGACGCTGTGCGGTCAAATGGCGACCCAGGCCCGCACCGTCGTGTCCGCCCACCGGTGGGCAGTCAAGGAGCACCCCACGTTGGCGCGAATCGAAGAGGTCGACAAAATTTGGGTCGAGTACAGCAGCAACGACCTATTCAGGCGGGTGCTCTGGCCGCAGGTCAAAACCCAACTGGAAGCGCAGTACGCGGAGTGTCAGCGCAAGTCGGAGGAAGTGCTGACCGAGTACGAGAAGCGGGCAGCTCTGCCGCTGGCCCCGCTGAGCCCGCCTAAGCCACCCCCGGCCCATCGCATCGACCCGCCCCCCAAACCCGATCCCGGCGACGGCGGCAGAATCGCTCCCACCAATCCGGAAGACGGGCTGCCCTTGGACGACTCGTTGCTCCCCGATCCGACCGGGATGCCCATGATGCCCATGATGCCGTCGATACCGTCGATGCCATCGGCGCCGACCGACGCGAGGCTGACCGCGGCGTTGAAGGACTTGAAGAAGGGGCCGGGCCTCCCGACAGGTGCCGGGGTGAAACCGGCGTCGTTCGGGGGCGGCGGGGTGCCGGGCATGCCGCTGCAGCCCTCGGCGGAACCGGAGGCCGCGACGTCGCGGCCCGCGGGCGCGGCGGGGCCCGCCGCCGCGGGTGTGGGGCGCGGACTTCCCGGTGCCGGCGGCGCGATCGGCGGCGGCATGGGGGGAATGGCCCCGATGGGCGGGGCTCCGGGGGGTCAGGGGCAGGGTGCGGGCAAGGGCAAACGCACCCAGACGGAGGACGAGTCGCTCTACACCGAGGAGCGGCCGTGGACCGAAGGCGTCGTCGGTCGTCGCCGCGCCAAGGATGCCCCCGACAGCAAGGACCCCAAATGACCACCGAGATCCACCCGCAGGTGGCCGAGGCGCTGCGGCACGCGGAGCGCTTCCAGTCGGCTCTTGAAGATCAGCTGCATCGCTCTAGTAGCGAAACCTATACGGCCACAGACGAATCCGGTACCGTTGAGGTGACTCTCAACGGCCAGCGGCGGCTCGCCCACATTCGCATCGAGGACGGCCTGTTGCGGCTGGGCGCCGAAGCCGTGGAGCAGCGCATCAACGAGGCGTTGCGCAACGCGGTGGCCGCCGCCCTGGCTGCCGGCGAGGCCGAGCACGAACGCCTCATCGCATCGCTGGCCTCCATCGCCGAGTCACTCCAAGAGACCCTGGGCCTGCCGTAGGCCGAACCCGCGCTTCGACAGGGATTTCCGTTGCCGACCGGCCCGACGGGCCGGACGGTCTTGCGAGAGGAATGGGCGATGGGCATTGCGAGGCCCACCGGTGAGTACGTCGAGCAAATGCTCGCCTCGGGTGGCTGGCCGGAGGTCGACGAGGAAGCTTTCTACGACTGCGCCGGGGAATACACGCGGGTCCTGCGGAAGGTCACCGAGGTGCTGGACGCGTGCCGGCACCAGCAGTCGGAGGTGTTCGACGGCGGGATCTGGTCGGGCGGGGCCGCGAGCGCCGCCAACGGTGAACTCACGACGAACATCGGCGAGCTGGTCGACCTGCAGAACGGTCTGGCCACCGTGATCACCTGGCATAAATACGTCGCCCGGTCGATCGCCCAGGCCAAGTCCGACATCGGAGACAACGTGGAGAACGCCTACCGCCAGATCAACGCCCTCGAAAACGACTCCCGCCTCGACGCCGACGAGCGGGCCACCGCGATCGACACCGTGGTCACCGCGACGAACGAGGCGAACGTCGGAGTGATCGGCGGCACCGCCGAACGGATCCGGGCCAGCAAATCCTGGACACCGCCGGGTCACGCCCTGCAGGAACTGCTCGACCAAAAGCTCCCGCCACCGGTCGAAATCCCCGACGCACCAACGCCGTCGCTCCCGGAGGAACACGAGCAACCGCGGCCCGGCCCCGCACAACCGGGTCCGGTCGGCCCGGCGCCGGTTCCGCCGGCGCGGCCCCCGCAGCCCACCCCGGCGATGCCCGCGCCGACGCCGGCCACACCGGCGCCGGGCGCGACGCCGCAGCCCACCCCGGCAACACCGCCGCTCCCCGGCCAACCGGCGGTGTCGCCCGCGCCCGTTCCGGGCCCGCCCGGCCCCGCGGCGCCGGGTTCCCCGGGGACCGGGCCGGGGGCCCCGCTGCAACCCGCCGCGTCGACGCCGTCACTGGGCGGCGGCAAGGGCGCCAAGGGACTGACACCCGCGGCGGCATCACCGACCGCGGCGCAACCGCCGAGTTCAGGGCTTGCCGAGGACTCCTCGGCGTCGGTGGCCCCGGCCGCGGCGACCGGAATGCCGGCCGCGCCGATGGCCCCGGGCGGGGCGGGTGCCGCCGCCGGGGGCGGCGGCGCGGGTTCGGGAACCAGGGCCGCTTCGGTTGCCCCTCTCGGCCAGAAGGCCTCAGGCACAACGGCGTCCACCCGGCCGGCGGCGACGGGGAAGGGGTCGGCGCGCATCGCCCCGGCCGGGGTGTCGGGTCCCGCCGCGCAGCGGAAGCCTAACGAGCACAAGGACACCGCGGATGCCACGGTGATGGCGCCGATCCCGGTGTCGGCCGCCCGGGCCGAGCGTGACGCCATCGCCGAGGCCGCCACCGCCGAGGCGACACGTCGCAAGAACGGCGGGGCCGACCCGCTGCGGCTGGCGCGGCGCATCGCGGCGGCGCTCAACGCCCCCGGCGGTGGCGGCCAGGGCGATTTCGGATTCTTCTGGGTCACGGCGGTGACCACCGACGGCGCGATCGTGGTCGCCAACAGCTACGGGCTGGCCTACATCCCCGAGGGGGTGCAGTTGCCCGAACCGGTGCTCTTGGCCAGCGCCGACGAGACGATCCTGCCCGCCGAACGCGCGCGCTGGGCCACCTATCCGGTGACCGCGGTGCAGGGCTGGGCTAACCACCGTGACGCCAAGCTGCGGGCGGTCATCGCCACCGAGGAGCAGTTCGCCAACTCGGATCCCGGGGCGGCCAAGATCGTGCTGACACTCGAAGACATTCCTGCGGCCGGTCAGATGGTCGGACGGTCCCGCCTCGACGTCGTGGCCCCGGCGGCCGCCGAGCGCCTCGCCGAGACCGCCGACGTGCGCCTGACCGACCTGCTGCCGCCCGCGCCGGCGGATGCCCGGCTCGCGGCCGAGCGGCCCACTTCCCCCGAGGCGGCGATGGACGACGACCAGGCGGCGCTGCTCGCGGCCTCGGTGGCCGCCGGAACCGTGAGTCTCGACGAACTACTCGCGAAGCTGCCGAGCGCAGCGGCGAGCAACGCGTCGGCCGATCAGCGTCCCATGCTGTGGTTCGAGGTGATGAAGCCCATGTCCAGCAGCGCCACCGGGCGCCAGGCCGCACACCTGCGGGCGTTCCACACCTATGCGACGCATGCGCAGGAAGTCCTGCTCCTGCAGGCCCACACCGCGGTGGACCCCGTGGCCCAGCGCGCGGCGGTGACGGACTGGCTGTACTGGAAGCACGTCGGCGGCGTGCTCGACGCCGCGCTCACCGACGCCTCGTGAGCCGTCCCCCCTGCGGGGGCGGTAGCGTAGACGCATGACTACACCCGGTGCGGGCTCGTGGCGCCCTGACGAATTCGTGCCGACCGGTCGCGACGAGGTGATCGCCGCGATCCTGGACAGCGCCGGAGAAATGTTCGCCGACCGCGGGCCGGCGGCGGCGTCGATTCGCGATATCGCGGCTCGGGCCCGGGTCAACCACGGGCTGGTCTTCCGCCATTTCGGGACCAAGGAACGGCTGGTCTCCGCCGTGCTCGACCACCTGGCCGCGCACCTGGCGAAGCTCATGGACGCCGGCGCCCCGGCGGCCGAGATCGAGGCGACGGGCAGCCGCCAGCTGCGGGTGATCGCGCGGGCGCTGCTCGACGGGTATCCGGTGGGGCAGTTGCAGACCAGCTTTCCCGGCGCGGCCAAACTGGTCGACGAGATCCGGGCCGGGCACCACAGCGACGAGGGAGCCCGGCTGGCCGCCGCTCACGCCCTGGCCCTGCTGTTCGGCTGGCAGTTGTTCCAGCCGTTTCTGCGCTCGGCGACCGGCCTGCACGACTACCCGGAAGACGCGCTGCGGCAGTCGATCGGCGAAGAGATGGGCCGCCTCGCCCAGGATTCGGCCGGAGCCGGGCAGACCGCGTAGCGATGCGCCCCGGTGCTCGTGCCGTCAGACCTCGAGCTCCGCGGGCGCCGCGATCGGCTGTCCCACCGGCCGATCGGGGGCACTCTCCGAAGTCTGATCGCCGGGCGCGGCACCGTCGGCCATCGCTTCGGCGGCTTCGTCGCCCGGCTGCTCGGGTTTCGTGCTGTCGCTGAGTTGCGCCGGCGGCGCAGCGCCGCCCGGCATGCCCGACACCGCCCCCTGGGCGCTCTGCATGACGTTCTGCGCAGTGGATCCCGCTATCCCGGCGGTCTGGCCGTATTGCGTCAGCGGGCCGAGGGGGGGCATCGAAGGCAGCGAAAAGCCCTGCGGCGCAGCCGATTCGGGCGCCCTGGGCGTCTCGGCTTCGTCGGGCTGTTCCGCCGCAGCGGTTTTCGCGCGACGCGCGGAGGATGCAAGCACCTCGCCGGTGGCCGTAAACGGGACCCGGCTGACGTGCTCGCTCAGGCGCTGATCGGTTTCGGCGTAGATGCCGGCCGCGGCCGCGATGCTTGACCCGGTTCTGGTGACGGCGGCCCGCACGGCGGGCAGCCCGTCGACTACCGGTGCTTCCACGAGCGGCAGCGTTTCGTCGATCGCGGCCGACAGGGCGTCCGTGCCGCCCACGACGAGCCGTGGCGGGGCGGCGGGAAAGGCCAGCGCCCGCAAGGCCGACCCGGCCGTTCCCAGGCGTGCAGGATCCACGATCAGGGGTTCGGTCATCGCCTGGGCCGTTGCGTCACGATTCGCACCCGACAAATGTTACCCAACGTGCCCGAGGGCGAAGTGCGGGAATTTCCGCGGCGCCGCCCGGCTGCCCGGCAGTCAGAATTGAATGTTGCGCACCGCGTCGTACACACCTGTAATCCACAACAGCATGGGGAAAATTGCGGCCACCAGCGCGCCGTCGAGCATTTCCAGGCTCCGTTTCATCACCGGGGAGATGCGGCGAACTCCGGCGCTCGCCGCCACGACCGCGAGCGCGACCAGGCCCGCCAGGAGGTACAGGCCCAGCACCAGCCAGGCGAGGTGCGGGTACCAGATGACCAACCTGGCCGCCACACCGGTCGGGATGACCGCGGTCGCCGCCAGGAGCGCCCACGCGCACCAGCGCTCCGCGTAGAGCCGCGACCGGAAGCCGCACGCCACGGTGACCAGCGCGGCCACGACCAGGCTGTGCACGAAGAAGTGGCCGCGCACCAGCACCGCGATGACCCCGATGGCCAGCCCCAGGGTTCCGGCGGTCACGAACCCGACCAGCAGCTGCTTGGCCAGCTGGCTGCGCTCGGTGAGCCGCACGGCCGAGTCGGGCACCGACGCGATGATGGCCTGCCACGTAGGCGTCTCGTCCTCGCCGGCGCCGTCGGCGGCGACGGGATCGAGCAGCTCCTCGTGTTCGACGACCTCGCCGGGAGCCGGAATCGGGGGCAGGGCGATGCGGGCGACCGCGACCGTCAGCTTGGCGGCGTTGGTGACCGTGAACAGGCCGAAGACGATCGCCCCGGCGGGAACCCACTGCTGCCAGCCGTAGCCGAACGCGAGGGCGGCCGCGGTCACCGCGATCGCGGAGACCCCGCCGAACGCGGCGAGTTCGTAGCGTCGCCGCGGCCCGCCGCGGGTCACCAGCGTCAGGAACATCACCGCGGCCGCGGCCCCGGCCAACTGCGGCGCCCCCACCGAGTCGATGGCGTGCGGGCGCGGGATGGCCAGGGCCGTGGCTGCGCCGACCAGGGGGTATGCCGTTGCCAGCAGGCTCTCCGAAAGGCCGGGGTCGCGGTAGAACCGCTGGGCGGCCCAGCTGCCCATGAGCACGACGCCGCCGCCGATGCCCAGCCCCAGCGGCCACCAGGGCTGGCGCCCGGTGTTCCACCAGGCCAGCACCGCCATCGCGGCGACCGCCAGGGCGACGACCGGGGTGACCACGCCGATGAAGCGGGTGAGCGCCGCACGGTCGAACGCCGGCGACTCGTCGAGCACCGCGATCGCGTCGATCACGTCCTCGACGAGGGGTCGGTAGCGCTCCGTGCGGCTCACCGAGACGAGCGTCAGCAGCGACCCGTCGACGACCGCGGCGTCGTCGAGCGACTGGTCCGGTTGGATCGGCGGGGCGCCGGGGCGGGCGAACGTCCACGCCCCCTGGGCGGCGAAGTCGAAACCGGCCAGGACGTCCGCCGGGGTGTCGTCGTGGATCTCCGCGAGCACCGCGACGGTGTCGTCGACGTAGGTCTCAATCGGCGCCGCAGAAGGCAGCACCACGTCGGTCATCCGTTTACCGGTCAGGATCGTCACCCGGGTGGTCGCAGGCTTGGCGGGTGTCGCGGCCGGGGCCGCCGGGGCGGCACCGGCTGCGGTGGCGGTAGGTGCGCTCAACGACGTTCACTCCTGTCGAAATCGTCGGACAATGCCGCTGCCATCAGTACCTTTCACCAACTCGTGCACACGAGGAAGCACGAGAAGGGGCGGACCGCCCGATCCCGTGCTTCTCCGCTTGGCGCTGTCCTACGTGAACATTCCTGTGACACCGGATTCCGTCTGCGCCATCGTTTGGCTGGCCTCACTGATCCGCTGCGAGAGTGCCTGCAACGCCTCGTTGAGCTCCCGTGAGGCGTCGTCCCAGCGCCGCTGAACGTTCTGGTAGGCGTCCGAACCGCTGCCGCCCCACGCCGCGGCGAGCTTGGTCAGCGATGCCTTCCCCTCGTCGAGCAGGCCGTGGGTGGTTTGCACAGCACCCTGGATCGAGCCCGCTCCGGCCTCGATGCCGGCGAAGTTGTATTTCATTTCCGACATGGTGTTGCTCCGTTTCTCGGTGTCCGGGGTCAGAAGTTCATCTGCGACGACAGCGCGCTGGCCTGCTCGTCGTCGGCTTTCGAATACTGGATCCCGGCGGAGTTGATGTTGTTGACGATCTCGCTGAGCACCTGAACCTGCTGCTGGGCCTTCTCTTTGAAGCGCACCAACGCCTGCTGGGCGGCTTGGCCGGCCTGGCCCTGCATATGGCTGGCGAGCTCGCCGGCCGTCGAATCCACTTGGCCCATCACCTGCTGAAGCTCGGTGGAGACCCGGTCGAAGTTGCTTGCCTCCGCCCGCAGGGTTGCGGCATCGGTCTTCATCTCTGCCATGCTGGACTTCTCTCTTCCGTTCCTATGTCCTCACCAATAGATGGCAAGTCTTCCGGCCCCGACGGCCGGGAAGTCTGTGCGAGCGGGTGTTCACCAGTCGTCCCCGTCGTCGTGGTCGCTCTCGGGTTCCCGGTCGTCGTGGTGGTGGTCCTGGGCCGGCAGTGCGGGCGCCGCCAAGCCCGCTCGGGCCCCGCCGGCACCCGCGGCGCCGGCACCCGCCATCCCCATCGGGGCGGCACCGCCGACGGCCGACGACCCGGCACCCGCGCCGGCGGCTGAGATTGCTTGGGCTGGCTTGTCGATCAACTGCGACATCATCGAGGTGCGCGCCGACGCTCCGCCCGCCCCTGGCAACGCCTCGGCGTGCATGAGTCCCATGCCCACGCTCGGGCCCGTTCCTCCGGCCAGCGGATGGTTGGACAGGGGGCTCGCACCGAGCAGCCCCAGCTGGCCGAGCTCGCCGTTGCCCACACCACCCAGGCCGCCGGGGCCGTCGCTGGCCAGGCCGCCACCGCCCATGCCGCCGGCCTGGCCGGCCAGCGACGTCAGTTGCTGCAGCGGCATCATCAGTTGCTGCATCAGGCCGCTCAACTGGCCCCACTGCCCCATCTGCCCGAGGAACCGGGCGGCCTCCTCGGCCAGCGACCCGCCGAGGCCCGGCACGAGGACTTCGTCCGCCAGCGTCCCGAGATTGTCCAGTGCGGCCGGCCCGGCCTGGGCCGCGAACTCCGACAGGCGGCCCGCCGCGGCGGCGGCCACGGTCTCGCTCACCTCGGGCGTCAGGATCGGCTTGATCGGGGGAAGCGGCTCGAACACCGTGTTGGCCGCGGTCTCCGCCTGGTAGATGTCCATGGTGCCGGCGGCCTGGTTCCACATGCGGACGAAGTAGTCCGTCTCGTTGAGGCCGATCGGCACCAGGTTGATGCCGAGGAAGTTGGTGGCGGTCAGCACTGCGCGCGTGATGTGGTTGGCCGCGATCTCCGGCAGGGACGGGGTGATCCCCAGCGCCTTCATGTAGGCGGCGGCCTGCGCGGTGGCCCGCGCCCCGCGCTGCTGAGCCTGCTGGGCGGCGTTCTGCAGCCAAGCCACCATCGGGGTGGCGGCAGCGATCGCCCGTTCGCTTCCAGGACCCGTCCACGCTTCGTTGAGAGTGACCAGGGTCGCGGCAACCTCGGCTGCCTGGGCATCCAGGGCGCTCGCCAGCGCCTCCCATCCCGCGGCGGCCTGCAGCATCGGCGCCGGGCCCGCCCCGGCCATCAGCCGCGCGGTGTTGAGCTCCGGTGGCATCGCATGCCACAACATGCTTGTCGGCCTCCTCGGTTTGCGCAGTGATCAGCGGGCCATTATGCGCGAGAACAAGCGCATTCGAACGGTCGCATCATTTGCGTGTGAACAGATTACGAATTACAGATGAACACCGACTATTCCCGTTGAAGGAGTAACAATTCAGCGGCAACTCAGCCTCCGGTTCGATGCATTCGGAATTCCCGGATTCACGACTGGCGGACTGACAAATTCTAACCGGGCGCCGGGGGTGCTCAATGCACTTCTTCCGGTGGCTCGATGTAGGGCGCCTGGATGACTTCTTTCCCTTCCGGGGCGAGCAGCATCGCCTGACCGGGAGGCCGCCGCTTCAGCTTGAACTCGCTGGAGGGAAAGTCGGCCTTGTCGCCGGACAGGAAGATGGTGGGCGATCCCGCCCCGAACGCGGCGCCGACGAACTTGTCCATGGTCGCCTTGTAGGCCTGGCTCATCTGACACGTCACGATGATGTGGAGCCCGATATCGGCGGCCGCCGGCAACAGCGGGGCGAGCGACGCCATCGGGGGCATTCCGCCGGCGGCGCCCACGATCATGTGCCAGTCGTCGACCAGCAGCACGACGTCGAATCCGGTCCACCACGAGCGCGACCGCAGTTGCGCCGTCGTCAGGTCGGCCGGCGGCAACCGCTTCTTCAGGTTGGCCGCCAGTGCCTTGATGGCTTCGTCGAGCGTCGCGCTGTTGCGGTTGATCGCGCCCGCGTCGAGCAGATGGCTGTCCGGTACGGCGTCCAGCAGGCCCGAGCGGTAGTCCGCGAGCATGAACCGCACCTGCTGGGGACTGTTGCGCGCGCAGATGGCCCGCGCGATCGCGTGGGCGATGGTCGTCTTGCCGGACTTGGCCGCACCGAAGATCAGCAGGTGCGACATCGTGTACAGGTGGGCGTGGGCCACCGACAGGTCGCTTTCGCGCACACCGATCGGAATGGTCCAGCGGGTGCGGTAGTCGCTCTCCGGGCCGGGCGGGTGCGGGTCGAGTTCGTGAAGGTGGATGCGCTCGGGCAGGACCCGCACGCGGGGCGCCTGGTCGGTGTGCTGGGCCGCGACGTGGTTGACCGCCGCCGTCAGGGCCTCGACCAGGTTGCCGGCGCCGTGCACGCCGTCGAACCGCGGCACGCCGATCATCAGGTGGTGCTTCTCGACCGACATCGCGCGGCCGGGACGGTTGGCCGGGATCTCCCTGGTGACACGGTCGATCTGGGTGTCGTTGACGTCGCCCAGGCGGAATTCGATCTTGGTGCCGAGGTAGTCGCGCACGCGTGACTTCAGCTCGGTCCAGCGCGGCGTGGTGATCACGGTGTGGATGCCGAACGAGAGGCCCTGGGCGGCCAGCTCCTGCACCGGTCCCTCCAGGTCGGGGAATTCGCCGACGAAAGCGGGCCATCCGTCGATGACGAGGAAGACGTCGCCGAACGGATCGGCCGCGACGGGCTGGCCGGGGTCTTCACGCAGCTGCCGGTACATCGCGATGGAACCCACCCGGTGCTCCTTGAAGGTGGCTTCCCGTTGTCGCAGAACGGCTTGCACCTCCGCGACCACGCGCATGACCCGGTCGGGCTCCGAGCGGGCCGCCACCCCGCCGACGTGCGGCAGGCCGTCGAGGTACATCAGCCCGCCGCCGCCGAGATCGATGCAGTAGAACTGCACCTGCCGGGGTGTGTGGGTGGCGGCGGCCGCGAGCATCAGGGTCTGCAGCAGTGTCGACTTACCGGTCTGCGGCGCGCCGCCCACGCCGATGTTGCCGCTCGCCCCGGACACGTCGACGCCCCAGACCCCCTGCAGGTGCCGGCGCGGCTCGTCCATGATGCCGAGCGGGAAGCGCAAAGGCTGGCGCTCGTCGCGCGCGAGGAGTTCGTTGAGCGGCGTCGGATCCTTCAGCGGCGGCAGCCACATCTTGTAGGCCCGCGACTCGGTGGTGCTCAGCTGGTCCAGCACCACCTCGCTGAGCGCCCGGACTTTCGTGTCGGGGGCGGTCACGACGTCATCGCCTGGTCGAAGACCGGCGCCGCGGTGAACTGGTGGATCCGAACACGTTTCGGCCCGCTCTGCGCGCTCTCGCCGTTGCCGTTGCCGGCGGTCTCGGTACGCTCCGGCGGGACGTAGGGAGCGCCGGTGTAGAGGGTGCTGAACTTGACCGGATCCTCCATGCCGACTCGCAGGAACCCGACGCCGCTCTCCTTGTTCGTGATGTACTGCGCCTCGGGCGTCCCGATCACCGCCTTGGATTCGTGAGAGCTGGTGGTGCGCAGCGCGATGCGGTACGTCAGGTTGGGCTCCAGCTTGTCGATGCGCACCCCGCCGGTTTGCAACGACTGGGTGGCCAGCAGCAGATGCACGCGCAGCGACCGCCCCACCCGGCAGATCCGGTCGAACAGCCCGATGAAGTCGGGGTGGCTCTGCAGCAGCTCGGCGAACTCGTCGACCACGACGAAAAGCGTTGGTAGCGGGGCGAGGTCGGCACCCCGCTCGCGGTACTTCTCGTACTCGGCCACCCCGGACAGGGCCCCGGTGGCGCCGACCTGGATGCCCGCCTGGCGCAGCAGCGACTGCCGGCGGTCCAGTTCGCCGGTCAGCACCTCACCCATGCGGCCGACCAGCTCGGCCTCCTCGGCCATGTTGGTGATCACCGCGGCGGTGTGGGGCAGCTTCTCCATGCCGAGGAACGTCGAACCGCCCTTGAAGTCGGTGAGCAGCAGGTTCACCTGGTCCGGGTGGTGCATGGCGACGAGCGACAGGATGAGGGTGCGCAGGAACTCCGACTTGCCCGATCCGGTGGTCCCGATCAGCATGCCGTGCGGGCCGCCGCCGAACTCCGCGCCCTCCTTGATGTCGAGGTACATGATGTTGCCGGTCTTGAGTTCGTGGCCGAACGGGATCTTGAGGCGGTCGCGGTCCTTGTCGGTGTACATCCGCCACCGCGCCGGCGTGACCTCCTCGACGCTTTGGGCTCCCACCAGCTGGTGCCACTCGGTGGCGACCTTCTTCTGCGGACCGGCGGTCTTCTTGTCCAAGACGATGGTGCCCGTGATCGACCATCCCGCAAGCTTTCTCGCGACGCGGGTGGCCTGCTGCGGCGACATGCTGTCCGCGACTGCCGTCACCTGGCGAAACGACTGGCCGGGCAGCCGGTCGTCGGCGGTGCCGTCCTCGGCCACCCGGATGCGGTAGTTCGAGCCGCGGTGGTTGCCCAGCGTGATCACCGAAACCCCGGCTCGGCCGTCGGGCGGGAACCCCGCCTTGCCGCCGGTCAGGTCGACCACCACGACGTAGGGGCCGCCGGGCAGCGAATCCGGCGAGTGTGGCCCGCGCGCGGCCAGGTCGGACAGACTGTCAGACCGGGTGTAGATCATCCGGGTCGCGCCGGCGGCGTCGGTGTCGGTGGGATGCTGCACGTGCGGCAGCCATTTGAGCCAGGACCAGTCCGGGTCCTCGGGGTCCTCGGTCAGCACCCGGATCTGCAGCAGGTCCGGCGCATGGAACACGGCCAGGTGGCAGAGCATCGCGGTCAGCAGCCCCGCCGACCCGGCCGGGTCGCCACCCACCGCGATCGTCGGGAAGGTGCGCAGCTGCAACAGCTTCGGGCAGTCGTGGATGAGCCCGTGGGTGCGCAGGAATTTGACCACCCACATGTTGGCGACGGGCTCCAGATACGGCTGGGGCGCCGCCGACGGCCCCGCCAGTTCGCCGCCCACGGACGGCTTCATCAGCCGGTCGACCGCCGGCTGGTCGCCGATCCCGATGCGGGTGGCGGCGTAGAAGTCCGCGTTGGCCGGCCGCGACCACTGGCGGGGGGTGCCGACGATCGACAGCAGATCGTCGGGATGCGGGGCGTGGTAGCTGAAGAACGCCACCTGCGTGCCCGCCGAGGACGTAACCCGGGGGCGCAGGCCGGCCAGGTAGCGCAGGTACTCCTTGCGGTCGGCGTTGATCTCGGGCATCTTCTTGCCGCCGCCCCCACCGCCGGCCATCATGCCCATCGACATCATGATCATCATCAGCGGCATCATCAGCATGTACGGCGAAAGCTGCCTGGTGCCGGTGAAAATCATGATGCCGATCATGCCCAGCATGCAGACGCCCATAACGTAGGGAAGGGCCTTCTGCACCGCCGACGGCGGGACGTCGACACCAAGGTCCTCGGGCGGCGTCACGCTGATCTCCCCGGGGGTCAGCCGGGGGCCGCGCGTGACGGCCGGGGTGAACTTCTTCGTCGTCATCAGGGCGTCCCCGGGGCGCCGGCGATCTTGCGCGGGCTCGGGTCGGCGGGCAGGGTGTCGTGCTCGAGCAGGGCGGACTTCTTGGACAGCACCGGGCCGTCCACCAGCAGGCGCACGACTTCCCACGGTGCGGTCTTGGGCGCGCTCAGGCCCAGTGCGGACGCGGTCTGTTGGTCGGGCAGCCCGAACCGCACCCCCTGCGGGTCGATGTAGTAGAGCGCCTCGCCGTAGCGGGGGTCGGGGGACTGGATCTGCACGTATTTTCCTCCGTCGGTGTAAACCGTTGCCGTCCCCTGGATCTGCCGGATACCGGTGCTCATCGCCGAGGCGGGCAGCGGCAGATGGCGACCGGTCAGCACCGCGGTCTTCGGCGACTGCTCGCCGGCTTTGCGTTCCCACGACCAGCACAGGGTGGGGTCCTGCGGCCGCGACACGATCTTCACCGGCTCGTCGGGGAGGGGGGAGTTGTAGACCACCTCGGGAACCTGGACGATCACATTGGGCACCACCGCGGGTGGCACGACCAGCCCGTAGGACTCTATCGCGCGCAGCGCCGCGGCGGTGTTGGCGTTGACGGGCGCGACGCCGTCGGAGAGCACCACGAAGTACCGCGGGCCGGCATTGACGTGGATCTGCAGCACCGACCCGATCACCAGCTCTTGCGGCAGCCCCAGGGTATTCGGGGAACCTGCGTCGGGGATCGGTGGCAATTGCCAGGACCCGGCGTCGGGAAGTGCGTTGAACATGGCCGGGGAGAGGGGGCTCGGCTTGGCGTCGCCGCTGATCCCCACCGCGAAAGTCATGGGGCGGTCACCCAGGTCGGTGGCGTGCCGCCCCCTCGAGGTGATCACCCAGTCCTTGCCCCGGTACGACGCCAGCAGCGCCTCGTGCGGGAGGATCGGGTCGATCGAGGAGTCGATGAGCAGCGGCTCGGCCAGCACCGCCGTCTGCAACGTCGGGTTGATGGTGTCGGCCTTGCTGACGGTGTCGCACAGCGCCCAGACCGACGAGGAGCCCAACGTCACCGGCGTGGCATAGGGAGCGCCGGGGATGCCGATGGTCTGCCCCTTGGGCAACTTGGCCAGTTCGGCGGACTTCACGGTCGTGGGATCGGCCGGGTTGCCCAGCACCAGCCGCGCCGACGTCAGGTTGTAGACGGGATGCAACTGTCCCGCCACCATCAGGTACAGCTGGTTGGTGCCGCGGTCGACGAACAGGCTGCCGCTGCCCAGTTTGCCCTGCGGCTTGAAGTACGCCATCGCCAGCGCGCCCACCAGGATGAGCACCGCCACGGCGACTCCGAGGGCCACCGAGCGGCTGTAGAACTGCAGCGGGTCGTCGAACATGCGGGTGTCGCGCCGCACGATCGCGTGCTCCAGCCGTCGCAGCAGGAATCGCCAGCCGCTGACCTGAACCTTGGTGGTGAGCCGAATACCCGCCACGCGTCACTCGACGATGTTCAGGCGTGCGTGCACCGAGGCGATCGCCTCGGCCATGTCGTCGCCGTTGATTTCGCGCAAGCGGTCGACGTCGAGGTCTTCGAAATCGGTGGCCCGGGTCAGGCGGATGTCGCGGTACTGTTCGCCGGCCTCGAGCAGTTGGCGCGCGTAGCGACCGTTGCCGGCGATGTCGAGTGCGGGCGTGCCGCGCACGCTTCGCTGACTCAGCAGCTTGGCTGCCTCCAGCAGGTTCTCGGCCGCTTCCATGCTCAGCGCCGAATCATTGCCGGCAGCAATCACTTTCGCGATATCGAGGATTTCCTCGGGGGAGTAGGAGTCGAACTCGATGCGGGTGGCGAACCGGGAACGCAGGCCCTCGTTGGTTTCCAGCAGCCGGTCGATGTCGTTGCTGTAGCCCGCGATGATGACCACGAGCCGGTCCCGGTCGTTCTCCATGCGCGCCAGCAAGGTGTCGAGCGCCTCCTGGCCGAACGGGTCGGTCCGCCCGTCGCGCTCCTGGACCAGCGCGTATGCCTCGTCGATGAACAGCACGCCGCCCAGGGCGCGATCGATCGTCTTGGTGGTCTTGACCGCCGACTGGCCCTCGTATTCGGCGACGAGATCCTTGCGCGACGTCTCGACGAGCTTGGGTTCCGCGATCACGCCGAGGCCGGCCAGGATGTTGGCCACCACCCGCGCGATCGTCGTCTTGCCGGTCCCGGGCGGGCCGGTGAAGATCATGTGCTTGCTGGGCTGGGCGACCTTCATGCCGCGGGCGGCGCGCACCCGGGCCATCTGCGTTGCGGCGCGGTACCTTTCGATCTGGTCCTTGACGCGGGCGAGCCCGATCTGGCGCTCGAGCTCAGCCTCGGCCTCCGCCAGCAGCCGGTCCCGCCCGGAGGTGTCGGCGACGACGGTGCCGGCATCCCACGGGTCGGTGCGGGCCGCGATCTGCTCGGCCGTGATGGTCGTCAGACGGTAGGACGGATCCTTGAGAGCCGCGGCCACTTTCGGCTCAGGATGGGTGGTCTGCAGCCATTCCAGCAGCGCGACCGCGGCCTCCTCGTTGCCCTGGCTGCGCCGCGTCATCGCCAGATACCAGGCGATGGCGCGCGCGCACGCCTCGCCGGCCGGTGACCCGTTGGCCTCGGTGAGCCGGCGTTCGGCTTCGGTGAACAGGCCGAGGTTCGCGGCCGCGACCCCGTGGGCGACACCGGCCGCGGCGGCAAGGAACTTGTCGGGCCATTTGCCGGCGGTCCGCACTTCCTCGATGACCTCGGTCCAGCGCTGCGATTCGCCGTAGATCACCGCCTTCACCCACGACACCAGGTGCTCGGCACCGGTGGGCGGGGTGCCCTCCACGGCCTCCATGGCGTCGGCGAAATTCCCTTGCGCCGCTTCGCTGACGGCGAAGCCCATGGTGATCGCCAGCGGCGAGTTGACCGGGTAGGTGATGTCGCCGTAGGGGCCGCCGATCGGGACCCGGGCGCCGACGGCATTCATCGACAGTTGGGCGGACCCGGCCAGCGCTCCGAAGTGTGTCCGCGAATACCACCCGCGGAACAGCGTGTACCGGTCGGTGTCGCCGCACCGGATGCGGCCGATCCATGCGTCGCAGGCGGATTCGTCGTGGTTGGTGATCTCGGTGAACAGTTCCAGGGCGCGTGGTTCCGAGATGGGCAGCATGCCGACCGCGCTCTCGAACAGGCCGGCGACGCGGTCGTTCATTTGTCGGCCGGGTATCGGGTCGCGAACACGCGCGCCTGCGTCTCGGCGGCCTGTTCCGGCGATGCCAGGTTCAGGTCGTCCCGCAGAAAGCCGCCGATGACCTCGGTATCATCCCCACCGAGCTGGCGCATGACCTCCGTGAGGAAGGTGTGCTGGGCGGCTTGTCCCTTTTCGCCGGCCAGGTGCGCCAGCACGCGGATCTCTTCGGCAAGCTGCGCCTCGGTCATGGCGGTGACCTTCCCCGACAGGGCGACGCGATCGACTCCGCCGTCCACGCGAGCCGACACCGAAACCGTCCCAGGGGGATTCGTGACGGTGAACAGCTCGCCCTCCTCGTCTTCTTCCTCGTCGCCGTCGCCGTCGCGGTCGCCGTGAGCTTGGTATTCGAAGCCAGACGCCTCGTCGGCGTCGTCGGCCACGGAGAAGTCCCAGGCGGCCGGTTGCTCGTCGTCCTCGGCGACGGACCCGCCGGCGCCGGAGAAGTTCAGGACGTCGGAGAGGTCGTCAGCGCCTGCGTCGTCGCCGTCGCCGAGGGGGTATGGGGGCATGGGTTCCTTCTTTCGGATGCGTGGGGGTCAGTGTTCGGTCGCATACCGGGTGGCGAACACTTCGGCCTGTGTCTCGTCGGCCTGCTGCGGTGTCGGCAACCCGATGCCGTTCTCCATGAAGTCACGCAGGACCTCGGTGCTGTCCAGCCCCATGTCGCGCACCGTTCCCGAAAGCAATTCGTTGTGCATGAGATAAGTGTGTTGGCCGGCCAGGCCCTTCTGCCGGGCCAGGTCGGCGAGCACGAGTATCTCCTCGGCCAGCTCGGATTCGGTCATGCTGCTCACCTTGGCCGACAGTTCGACCCGCTCGGTCCGGCCGTCGATCAGCGACGACACCGCCACCGTGTC